>NZ_JAAKEE010000063.1:0-13714 GCF_011038995.1 Adlercreutzia sp. ZJ242 | reverse complement strand
CCGTTTTTCCTCTTCTGCTTTTTGACGAACAATTCTTCTCCTGACCTGCGGATACCCCTTTTCTCATTATACCATACCAATAACAATCCCTAACGCAGATAGTCATAAATTTTTGACAAAAATAAAGACCTGGAACGGCCTTTGACCAGGGAATATGTAAAAACGGATCAACTAATCAGCTGCAAAACTCGGGAGGAGGACGGCGGGGCGGCGGGGTCGGGCATGGGCACCTGCGCTTCGCTTTCGTTGGATTTGCGTGGACGTGCAGGAGGCTGACGGCTCGGGCGTCTTTCGGGAAGTATGATAGCATGTGCGTGAGCGCCGCCCGAGCGCGCGCTCGCCTTATCGCAGATCAAACGAAGTACGAGAGGCGCCCACTCGGCATGGCCCGTACCCAGCTCATACTCGACCGCTACCGCGTCATCGGCAAGGCCGGCGCGGGCGGCTACGGCACGGTCCAGCACGCCTACGACACCCACCTCAAGCGCGACGTCGCCATCAAGTGCATCGAGCTCTCCGAAGCCGACGTGGCGCGTGCCCACCTGCTCGCCATGGAGGAGCGCCTGCAGCGCGAGGCCGAGGAGCGCGCGGCGCGCGAAGCGGAAGAGCGGGCGGCGCGCGCGGAGCTTGACGCCGCACCCGCGCGCGAGCCGCTTCCCTGGGAGGACGACTTCGAGATTCCCGACTCCCCCGACTTCCCCGAAGAGCCGGCCTTCCTGCGTCGCCGCGCGGGCGCCGGGGCTGGTACCGGGGCTGGCGCTGGGGAAGCCGGCGCCCACGACGTCGGAGTCGCGAGCGCCGACGCCGGTCCCGGGGCCAACGTCGTGGGCGCTTCCGCCCCCTCAACCCCCTTCGACAGCTTCGACTCCTTCGATGACCCTGACGACCTTGACGCGGACGACCTGTTCGACCACATCCCCGGCCTCGCCGAGGCGCAGACCGTCGCCAAGCTCAACGACGCCAACATCGTCACGGTGTACGACTGCGCGGTGGAGGGCGCCACGGCTTACATCATCATGGAGTACGTGGAGGGCAAGACGCTCGCGCGCATCATGCGCGAGATGGGTGACGACATCAGCCTCGACGTGATCGCCGCGGTGTTCAGCTCGGTGGCGCACGCGCTCGAGTTCGCGCACGACGCCGACGTGCTGCACCTCGACGTGAAGCCCGAGAACGTCATCGTGAACACCAAGGGCGTGGTGAAGGTGACCGACTTCGGCCTGGCCACGCTCATGGACGCCAGCGGCCAGGGCACCGCGGGCGGCGGCACCATCGGCTACATGCCGCTCGAGCAGATGCGCCAGGAGGCGCTTGACGTGCGCACCGACGAGTGGGCGCTCGCGAGCCTCACCTACGAGATGCTCTCCGGTGCGAACCCGTTCTCCGCGCCGGGGCTCGCGGAAGCCGAGGAGGCCATCGAGGAAGCCGAGCTCGTGCTGCCGTCGCTGTGCTGGGACGCGCTCGACGCGGCGGCCGACGACATCATGTTCACGGCGCTCGACCCCGACCCTGACGAGCGCTACGAGTCGGTGGCGGCCTTCGCCGACGAGCTCACGCCGCTTCTGGGCAACGCGCGGGCGGGCAAGCGCGCGCTCGCGGCCATCGTGAGGGAAGAGGAGCCCGACGTGCCGCCCGAGCCTGAGGCGCCGCGCGAGCCCCTGCCGCCGCTGGTCGATCGGCTGGGGCCGACGGGCGCGGCGGTCATCGCGCGCGTGCTCGCCGTCGCATCTGTGGTGATGGTGAGCGCGGTGGCGCTCGTGAACATGCGGTTCGGCGGCGCGGGGCTGTTCGGCGTTGCGTCGGACCTCCCCGTCGCGTTTTGGGCGGTGCTCGCGGCTCTGGCAGCGCTCACGGCGTGGCGGCCCGCCTTCGGCGCGCTCGCCGCTTACCTGTGCTTCGCGGCGATGCTGCTGCTCAACTTCGCGTTCGTCCCCGGGCTGCTGCTCTTGGCGGCGGCGGTCACGTGGTGGTGGTTCGTGGGCCGCTTTGGAAGCGGGCCGGCCGTCTGCGCGCTGCTGCAGCCGCTTTGCGGCTCGGTCGGGCTCGGGGCGCTCTCCGCCGTGGCGGCAGGCGCGGTGCTCGACGTGCGCGAGGCCGCGGCCACGGCGGCGTTCTCCGCTCTGGCGGCGATCGCCTTCGCGTCGCTGGGGTCGTGTGACCTCATGAGCTGGGACATCCTTGCGAACGCGCTGGTGCCGGCGAGCGCGCAGATCGCGGGCGCGAGTGTGGCGAACGCTTTCGTGGACGTGGTCGCTACGCCTTTGACCTGGTGCGTTGCGGTGAGTTGGATTGCGGCTGCGACGCTGTTCTCGCTGTTCTGCATGAGAGGGACGCGCGCGTTCGACATAGCGGGCGCCTGCGTGGCCGCGGCGGCCCTCGTCGTCGGCGCCGTGGCGGGAGCGGCCCTGGCCGCCGGGATGGGCGTCGGCGCTGGCTCCGCAGGTGCAGCTGCCAGTGCCGGCCTAGCCGCTGGATTCCCAAGCCCTCTCGCGCTCGTGGGCACGCTCGTCCCCGGGGCGGTCGGCATCGTCCTCGCCGTGGCAAGCCTCTGCGACCGCGTCCGCCTCGAGGAAGGCGAGTGGTAGCGCGCCGCAGCGTGCCACCACTCGCCGTGCGGGTGTCTTTACCCTAGAAGCGCGGTGACCTTTCCGAGCAGGGGCTCGAAGCTCACGCCGCGGTCGCGGAAGTCGGGCTGCTGGGCGCTTACGATCATGGCGTCATGCACGAAGTCGCCGGCGAACGCGACGGCGTCCTCGAGGTTGCGCCCGGCCATCACGGCGGCCATCACGCAGGAGGCGTACACGTCGCCGGTGCCGTGCAGCATGTAGGGCAGATACTCGTTCGACACCTCGCGCACGGGCAGGTCCTTGCCGCCGACGAAGTTGCGGATCACGCCCTCGCCCTCGCGCTGGATGCCCTTGAGCACCACGTTCTTCGCGCCGCGCTCGACGAGGGCGCCCACGAGGCGCGCGGCCTCCGCGTCGGTGATGTCGGTTCCGGCCCACTTCTCGCCGATGGGCTCGCCCAGGATGATGGCGGCTTCGGTGAGGTTGGGCGTGAGGATGTCGGCGTCGCAGGCCAGGCTCGCCATGGCGTCGCAGAGCTCAGGCGTGTAGGTGGGGTACACCTTGCCGTGGTCGGCCATCACCGGGTCAACCACGCGCAGCGCCTTCGGGTAGCGCTCGTACAGCGAGCGGATGACGTCAACCTGCTCCGGCGCGCCCAGAAAGCCCGAGTACACCGCGTCGATCTCGACGCCGATTCCCTGCCACGCGGCCAGGTAGTCGACGAGGATGTCGGTGGTGTCGTGCATGTACCAGCCGGGGAACGCCGTGTGTGACGAGAACAGCCCGGTGGGCACGGGGCACACGTCACAGCCGGCGGCGGACAGCACGGGGATGGCCACGCCGAGCGAGCACTTGCCGTAACCGCACAGGTCGTGCACGGCCGCGACGCGCGGGATGTAGGCGTCTTCACGTTCGTAGAGTTTCAAAGCTCATTCTCCTCTTCGTCATCGTCGTCGAACAGCGACCAGTCGTCCTCGGTCTTCGCATGGTTCCTGAACTGCCTGCGCGTCTTCCTCTCGAGGATGAAGCACACGATGATGCTGATGACGGCGCCGGCGCCGACGAGCACGCCGATGCCGGGCATCGTTTCGAACAGGAAGTGGTAAACCTCGCCAATGTCCATAGTTGACAGCCTCGTTACGTTTCAGGATCAGGCGCGCAGCGCGAGATCGCCATCGCTTAAGCTACTTGAATCGGAGAAAGTATACTATCTGTTACGCGCGCTGACGCAATCTCCACGGGGATTGGCGCTTTTGCGCGCACTCGGAAGAGGGGGCGAACCTTGGCCGCCGGCATGCGGGAAAAGAGCAGCCGACTCGTCGTCGTGAGCGTCATCGCTCTCGCGGCGCTGACGCTCGTGCTCGCGACCTTGTCAGGCTACCTCGAGGAGAAGCTCGAGCAGTCGGGGGAGCGGCAGGCCCTCGCCCTCACCGTGCAGGCCGCCCAGTTCGCCAACGAGGTCATGCGCACCGGTGAAAGCGCAGGTGGCGAAGGGGAGGGGACGCCGCCGCAGGGCGCGGCTGACTCCGCAGGCGCAGCCGATCCCGCAGGTGAGGCCGACCTCGCAGGCGCAGCCGACCTCGCAGGCGCCGCGGCGCCGCCGCAGGGCGCGGCGGCGTTCGGCAAGATCGACACCATCCTCGTGTTCAACGCCGCCACGGGACGCGTGGCGGAGGCGTCGACCGAAGAGGGCCTGCTCGCGCAGCCCGTCGAGCCGGGCTCGCTCGTGTACGACCTCGCGTGGGAGATGCTGTACGCCTACGACGAGCGCCTCGCGTCGTCTTCGCTGCGCCTCCCCTTCGAGCTGAGCGCCGAGGAGAGCGCCGAGAACAGCCTCGAGCGCATGCGCGCCGCCGTCGCCGCCGGCGACACCTACCTTGACCTGGGGCTCGCCCACGGCGATGAGTACTACGTGGCGCTCGCCCCCGTGGGCGAGGGCGCGTGGTACGTCTGCAGCATGATCCCCGCAGCTGACATGCGCGCCGAGGCAGAGGTGGTGTCGGCGGTGTTCGCCGTGGTGTTCGCGCTGAGCGGGGCGTGCGTGGTCCTGGCCATCGTGCTCGCGCTGTCCGCCTACCGCCGCCAAGCGCGCGAGCACGCCATCAAGATGCGCACCCGCCTCTACGAGGCGCTCTCCGACAGCCTCGACTTCGCCGTCAACCTGTACTCTCCGGCAGACGACCACGTCACGCCCATCGTGGCGAAGGGCGTTGACATCTTCGGCGTGCGCCTGGAGGAGCTCATCAAGGACCCCGGCCTGGCCGAGCGGCTGCGCTTCTCCGACGAGGGCGTGGGCCTGCTTCGACGCCTGCGTGAGAACGAGGTCGGCGAGTTCGCCAAGGGCGAGTTCTCCTTCACGGCCGTCGGCGACCGCCGGCGCTACGTGGAGTACACGGTGCGCCCGCTCTCCTACGACGGCCGGCGGCAGGTGCTCGTGGTCCTGCGCGACATCACGGCCGACCGCGCCATCGAGCTGTCGATGCGCGACGCCATGGAGGCGGCCGAGGCGGCCAACCGCGCGAAGTCGGAGTTCCTCTCGCGCATGAGCCACGAGATCCGCACGCCCATGAACGTCATCCTGGGGATGCTCAAGATCGCGCGCCGCAACATGGACGACCCCGAGAAGCTCACGTCGAACCTCGACAACATCGAGAACGCCTCGGCGCACCTGCTCGACCTCATCAACGAGGTGCTCGACATCTCGAAGATCGAGAGCGGCAAGGCGGGCTTCGACGAGAAGCCCTTCAACCTGCGCGACGCGGTGCGCTCCATCGAGGATCTGGTCGCGCCCCCGTGTCGCGACAAGAGCCAGGAGTTCTCGTGCGTGATTTCAGGGCCGGTGGACGCGTGGTACCTGGGCGACGTCGTGCGCGTGCGCCAGATGCTGGTGAACCTGCTCGCCAACGCGGTGAAGTACACGCCTGACGGCGGTCGCGTGGGGCTCGAGGTGACGGCGGCCTGCGTGCCCACGCTCCCGGCGGGCTACCGGCGCCTCACGTTCGTGGTGTCCGACAGCGGCATCGGCATGGCACCGGATTACCTCGAGCACCTCTTCGAGCCGTTCGCCACGGAGGGCCGATCGCGCTCGCAGGGCACGGGCCTCGGCATGCCCATCGTGAAGAACATCGTGAACACCATGGGCGGCGACATCCACGTGGAGACGGCCGAGGACGAGGGCACCACCTTCACGGTGGTGGTCGACATGCGCCTGGCGGAGGAGGGCGACGCCTGCGGGAACGAGGGTGGTGCCTGCGGAAACGAGGACGACGCCTGCGGGAACGAGGACGGCGCCCGCGGGAACGCAGACGGCGCCCCCGCCCCCGCTCCCGCAGGCGCCGAGGGGTCGCTCGCGGGCGCGCGCATCCTGGTCGTGGAGGACAACGACCTCAACGCCGAGATCGCCTGCGAGCTCCTCTCCTTCGAGGGCGCGCACGTGGAGTGGGCCGCCGACGGCAAGGCGGGCCTCGACGCGTTCGCCGCCTCGGACGTGGGCGCCTTCGACGCCGTGCTCATGGACGTGCAGATGCCCGTGATGAACGGCTACGAGGCCACGCGCGCCATCCGCGCGCTCGACCGCGCCGACGCGCGCGAGGTGCCCATCATCGCCATGTCGGCCAACGCGTTCGCCGACGACGCGCTCGCCTCGCTCAAGAGCGGCATGAACGCGCACCTGTCCAAGCCCATCAACATGGCCGAGCTGACGGGCGCCCTCATCACCGAAATGGCCCGCCGCCGTCCGCGCCATGCGCTATACTAGGGCGACTATTGGGAAACCGGTTTCGGACGGCGCAAGCGCGGGTTTCGGCGCGCGCCGCCGACCAACGAAGGAGCGCTGCTCATGCTAGACATCAAGTTCGTCCGCGAAAACCTCGACGCCGTGGCCGAGGCGATGAAGAATCGCCACGCCCCGTGGGATTCAGCGGCGTTCTCAGAGCTTGACGAAGCCCGCCGCGAGGCCATCCAGCAGGAGGAAGCCCTCCAGGCCGAGCGCAACGCGCTCTCCAAGTCCATCGGCCAGATGATGTCCCAGGGCAAGAAGGACGAGGCCGCAGCCGCCAAGGAGCGCGTGAGCGCCATCAAGGACGAGCTGGCGACCGTGGCCGCGCGCCGCGAGGAGGCTGACACCGCCCTGCGCGACCTGCTCATGCACGTGCCGAACATGCCCGACGCCTCCACGCCGGTGGGCGACGACGAGAACGACAACCCCGAGGTGCGCCGCTGGGGCACGCCGCGCGACTTCGCCGCCGAGGGCTTCGAGGCGAAGGCCCACTGGGACCTGGGCCCCGAGCTCGGCATCATGGACTTCGAGCGCGGCGTGAAGCTGGCC
The DNA here is from genome assembly GCF_011038995.1 of Adlercreutzia sp. ZJ242. NCBI lineage: Bacteria > Bacillati > Actinomycetota > Coriobacteriia > Eggerthellales > Eggerthellaceae > Adlercreutzia > Adlercreutzia sp. ZJ242. Next base: position 6,820 of record NZ_JAAKEE010000063.1, on the reverse strand, counting down.
GAGAGCCGCTTCTACCTGCTCGGCGGCCTGGGCGCCCGCCTCGAGCGCGCGCTCATCAACTTCATGGCCGACACGCACACCTCCCGCGGCTACAAGGAGTGGTGGTGCCCGGCGCTGGCGAACGCCAACACCCTCACGGGCACGGCGCAGCTGCCGAAGTTCGAGGAGGACCTGTTCAAGACCACGGGCGGCCTCTACCTCATCCCCACGGCCGAGGTGCAGCTCACCAACATCCACGCTGGCGAGGTGCTCGACGCCGACAAGCTGCCGCTCAAGTACTGCGCGTTCACGCCGTGCTTCCGCGAGGAGGCGGGCAGCGCCGGCCGCGACACGCGCGGCATCATCCGCGTGCACCAGTTCTCCAAGGTGGAGATGGTGAAGTACGCCAAGCCCGAGGAGGCCTTCGACGACCTCGAGAGCATGGTGGCCGACGCCGAGAACATCCTGCAGCTGCTGGGCCTGCCGTACCGCGTCATCAGCCTGTGCACGGGCGACATCGGGTTCTCCTCCGCGAAGACCTACGACCTCGAGGTGTGGCTGCCGTGCTACGACGGCTACAAGGAGATCTCGTCGTGCAGCTGCTGCACCGACTTCCAGGCGCGCCGCGCGAACATCAAGTACCGCGACCCCGAGCACTTCAAGGGAAGCCGCTACGTGTACACGCTCAACGGCAGCGGCCTGGCGGTGGGCCGCACCATGGCCGCCGTCATCGAGAACTACCAGAACGCCGACGGCACGGTGACCGTGCCTGACGTGCTCGTTCCCTACATGGGCGGCGTGACGGTCATCAAGCCCGAAGAGCTGTAAGCTCGCACTCCGCGCGTTTGGCGGCATCTGGTGGCAGAAGACAAGCCCGACGGAGCCTTGAGCCCCGTCGACATAATCGCCCAGGCGCGTGGCTCGCTCGGCTCCGAGCAGCTTGCGGCGGGGGAGCCCGCGGGCTCCTCGTCGCAGGCGCCGCGGACGCGCGAGGAGCACCTGAGGCGCGCCACGGGGTCGTTCTCCGCCGTCAGCGCCGACGCCGCGGGCGACAGGCCCAAGGCGCGGGCCGGCAAGGCTGCGAAGACGAACAACCCGCGCGTGCTGAAGGCCGAGGCGGCGAAGGAGGGCGCCGGCGAAGGGGCGAGCGCGCCTGGCGAAGGCGCTGCGGCGGGCGCGGCCGCTGAGGCGAACACGGCTGCTGCGGCGAGCGCGGCCGGCGAAGCGAGCGCGGCTGGCGAAGCGAGTGTGGCCGATGCTGGCGCGGCCGGCTCCGCGAAGCCCGCCGAGGATGCGAAGCCCGCCGACGGAGCGAAGCCCGCCGGCGCAGACGCGGCCTCTGACGACGCGAAGCCCGCGCGGCCCTCGGTTGCGCAGTCCGCGCGCGTGGCGCGTCCCGCGAAGGACGACGAGCCCGCGAAGCCGAAGCCCTCAAGCGCCAAGCCGGAGCGCCGCCGCTTCACCCCGCCTGGCGGCAAGCTGGTCGCGCTCGTGGCCTGCGCGGTCGTCGTGGCGGTGCTCGCGGGCGTGATCGGCGGCTTCTCCTTCTTCCGCTGGGGCTCCGCGGACGACGCCGCCGACATCCAGGGCACGTGGTACATCGAGGGCACCGACGTGCCCATCACCTTCACCGAGGGGGACATCGTCCTCAACGACGAGGTCACGTACCGCTACGTGCTCAACGCCGACGAGAAGAACATCGTCTTCACCTTCAGCTACCTGCAGGGCGCGGGGCACTACCGCTTCTCGCTCGACCGCCAGCAGCTTGCCATCATGGACGGCGCTTACAGCTGGTGGGACACGCTCGTCGACGACCTCGGGTGGACGATCGGCGCGCTCGTCTCCGCGGCGCAGGGCACGCCTGCCTCGCCGGCGGGGGAGGGTGACGTCACGCTGCTCTCGCGCACGTCGGCCTCTGCGAGCGCCGCCGCGGCCGAGGCCGGTCCTGCGGACGGCGCCGCGGTCAGCTCCGAGGGAGGTCTCGCGGCCGTCGCGGAAGGCGCCTCCGACCCCTCTGCCGACCCCGCCCCCGACCCCGCAGCCGCCCCCGACCCCGCCGCGGCCGAGTAGCCCCTCGTGGACGCCCTCGCCGTCGAGCGCGTTTCGGTCAGGCGCGGGCGCCTCTCGCTGCTCGTGCGCGTCGCGCCGGACGCCCCACACCTCACGAGCCCCGCCCTCGCACGCGCCATCCTCGCCGAGCGCCCCACGCTGGCGTACCACACGTGCGTGAACCCCTTCGGCCCCACCTTCGGCGACGCCATCGCTTGCACGTCCCTTCCGCACGTACTCGAGCACGCGATCATCGACGAGCAGGTGCGGCATCCGCGCTCGCTCACCGACGCAACGTTTGTAGGAACGACGGAATGGCTCGACGAGGCGGCGGGGCTGGCGCGCGTTGAAGTAAACTTCTCGGATGATCTCGTTGCGCTCGAGGCGATGCGCAACGCGTTGTCGTTCGTAAACGGAAAGGCGGTGTAAGAGAGGCATGTCAACAGCACACATCACATTCGATCAAACGGGTGGCAAAGTCGCCCGGCGCGTGACGAAGATGCGCTCGTCGGCGGTGCGCGACCTGTTCTCGGCCGCCGTCCGTCCCGACATCATCTCCCTGTCGGGCGGCATGCCCGACGTGTCGCTTCTGCCCGCGTCGGCGGTGCGCAAGGCGGTGCGCGCCGCGGTCGACGACCAGCGCGCGGTGGCCCTGCAGTACGGCGCCACCGACGGCCGCGTGGAGACGCGGCAGGTGTTCTGCGACCTCATGCGCGACATCGGCGTGCGCTGCAAGCCGGGCAACGTCCTGCTCACGAGCGGCGCGCAGGAGGCCATCGACCTGCTCGCGAAGGCGTTCGTCGACCCCGGCGACATCATCTTGGCCGAGGGCCCCACCTACCTCACGGCGCTCCAGGCGTTCTCCGCCTACGAGGCCGACGTGCGCTGCATCGACTTCGACGACGACGGCATGCGCATGGACCTGCTCGAGGAGGAGCTCGAGCGCATCGGCAAGGGCAATCCGCGCCTGAAGCTGTGCTACGTCATCCCCAACTTCCAGAACCCCGGCGGCGTCACCATGATCCCCGAGCGCCGCAAGCGCCTGCTCGAGCTCTCGCACGAGTACGGCTTCATGGTGATCGAGGACGACCCCTACGGGCGCCTGCGCTACGAGGGCGGCCACCAGATCCCGCTCAAGGCGCTCGACGACGACGTCATCTACCTCGGCACCATCTCGAAGGTGTTCGCGCCGGGCCTGCGCACGGGCTGGATCGTGGCGCCGAAGAGCGTGCTCTCCAAGGTGAACCTCGTGAAGCAGGGCACCGACCTGTGCGGCAGCTCGTTTGACCAGGTGGTGGTGGAGCACTACTTCACCGACACGCCGTGGCAGCGCACGCTGCAGAAGTTCGTGCGCACCTACCGCGTGCGCCGCGATGCCATGCTCGCCGCGCTCGAGGAGTTCTTCCCGCCCGAGGCCACCTGGACGCATCCCGAGGGCGGCTTCTTCGTGTGGGTCACGCTGCCCGCCTACGTTGACACGGGCTCCATGCTCGGCGCGGCGCTCGACGCGGGCGTCACCTACGTGCCGGGCGACTCGTTCTTCCCGGACGGGCAGCGCGGCAAGAACTGCATGCGCATCAACTTCAGCTACGAGACCCCTGAGAACATCACCGAGGCCGTCCGCCGCCTCGCCGGCGTGATCGAGGAGCGCCTCGAGCTCTACCGCGTGTTCCTGGAGGCGGGCGCGATCAAGGACTCGGGCAGCGACCAAAGCAGGGGTTCGAGCAGGGGCTCAGGCAAGGACTTGGGCAAGGCCACCGACTTCGAGCAGACAAGGAGCGAATGATGAAGGTTGCGGTTTTGATGGGCGGCTCGTCGTTCGAGCGCGAGTTCTCCCTCGCCAGCGGCAAGAACGTATGCGCGGCCCTCGAGGAGGCGGGCCACCGCGTGGTCCCGCTCGACACCAACGCCGACCTGGTTCCCACGCTGCGCAGCGAGCGGCCCGACGTGGTGTACAACGCGCTGCACGGCAAGCACGGCGAGGACGGCACCATCCAGAGCCTGCTGGAGTTTCTGGGCATCCCGTTCGTGGGCTCGCCCGCCAGCGTGTGCCACCGCTCGTGGAACAAGGACGCGCTGCACTCCTCGCTTGAGAAGTACCGCTCCATCACGGGCGAGGCGGCCGTCGCCTCGTGGCCGCAGGGCGTGTTCATCGCGCGCGACGCGTTCAAGGACATGGGCGCCGCCACGGCGCTCGACCTGGTCCCCGAGCGCGTGATCGGCGGCTACCCGGTGGCCGTGAAGCCCGCGCACGGCGGCAGCGCGCTCGGCGTGCACCGCGTGGACTGCCAGGAGGACCTCGGCGAGGCCGTGCTCGACGCGCTGTCCTACGACGACGCGGTGAACATCGAGCAGTGGGTCGAGGGCGTGGAGGTGTCGGTGGCCATCCTGGGCACGGGCTGGGACGCCTACGCGCTGCCGCCCGTGGAGATCGTGCCGAAGGGCGCGTTCTACGACGCCGAGGCGCGCATCAAGGACGGGCTCGTCGACTTCCACTGCCCCGTGCGGCTCGCGTCGCTCTCGCCCGACGAGGCGCAGGCCCAGGCCATCCGCGCCGAGATCGAGCGCGCGGCCCTCGAGGTGTACCGCGCTTACAGCGTGCGCGACCTCGGCCGCGTCGACCTCATCTGGGACGGCGGGTCCGCGCGCTGCTTCGAGCTCGACGTGTCGCCGGGCATGACCGAGCGCTCGCTGTTCCCCACCGCCTGCGCCGCCGCCGGCCTCACGCTGCCCGCCGTGCTGAACGAGCTGGTGGAGCAAGCCCACGCGCGCGGCGACGTGTTCCACGCGATCTAGCCTGCGCTGCCTGCCCCGCGGCCCTCGGCTGCGGGGCTTTTTCCCCACCAGGTAACGGCGGGGTTCCCAAAAGTAGAACCCTCATGTGTTTCACGGGCGCGGGGGCCGGGCTCGCCTATAATGAGCCCAACGCTCAAGCAATCCCAAGGAGGCAGTCATGGCCAACAAGTTCGGAGTATTTGTCATCGGAGGCATCGTCGGAGCCGTTGCCGCGCTCTTCGCGGCGCCGCGCTCCGGTGAGGAGACGCGCGCCATCGTCGCCGACAAGGCGAACGCCGTGCTCGGCGACGCCCAGGACTGGGGCTCGCAGGCCGCGGCCGGCGCCCAGCAGGTGTACCAGCAGGCTGTCGCGAAGGGCGCTGAGGTCGCGGGCGACGTGACGGCCAAGGGCGCCGAGATCGCCAGCGACGTGCGCGCCAAGGGCGCCGAGGTCGTCGAGGAGGTCCGCGACAAGGGCGCCGACGTGGTCGAGAACGTGCAGGAGGCGGCCGGCAGCATGAAGCCGGTGTTCACCGAGAAGAACGACGAGCTGCGCGACAAGATCGAGGCCGCGCGTGCGCGCATCGCCGCCCAGGTGGCGAAGAACGCCGAGGAGAGCGCCGCTGCCGCCGACGAGGCCATCCCCGCCGTCGCCGCCGAGGCGCACGAGGTGGTCGACGCCGCCGAGGACAAGGCCGCCGACGTGGTCGAGGGCGCCCAGCACGCCGCCGAGAAGGCCGCTGACGCGATCGACCCGCAGTAGTCGCCCGTTCGCTCGCGGCTGGCTTCACGTGAGCCCGCGCGTCGCTTCTGCACCAAGATAGCATCAAGTTCCGACGTGCCCTTCATACGGTGCCGATATAATGCGGTCAGGCACGGGGTCGAACCCCCGGCCTGACCGCTTTTTCATAGTGAGGACGAGTTCGTGACGCAGCGACTGATTTGCACCAAGGACCTTGTGGGCATGAGGGCCTGGATCGAGAAGCCGAAGAAGAAGGACCCTGACGCCGCCAAGAAGATGGGGAAGGTGCGCGCGTGCGTGTTCCACCCGCAGGAGAAGCGCTGCGTGGGGTTCATCGTGAAGCGGCCCGACCTCGCGCTCATGTTCCGCCGGAAGGACCTGTTCGTGGCGTACAACGGCTACGAGCTGCTCGACGGCGCCATCCTCGTGCACGACGACCCCGCCGCCACCGACAAGGGCGCGTGCAACGCGCTCGGCGTGAACTGGGACGAGTGCGTGCTGTGGGTGGGCCTGCCCGTGATGTGCCAGGACGGCACCGCCTTCGGGCTCGTGGGCTCGATCACCTACGACGCCGACACGGGCGCCATCGTCACGCTCGACGTGACGCAGGGCGCCACGGCCAACGCGCTTCTGGGCATGCGCCACGTGCCCGCTGACCTGATCCGCGGCTTCCGCTACGGCATGGGGGCCGAGCTCTCCGTGTCTGACCAGGAGGGGGGCGAGGACGTCGTGCGCGGCGCCATCCTGGTGGACGACGCCGTGAAGGGCCTGCCCGTGGAGGGCGGCCTCGCCGAGAAGGCGGGGGAGGCCACGGCGGTGGCGGGCGACAAGGCGCGCGCGGCCGTTGACGCGGCCAAGCCGAAGATCGACGAGGCGAAGGCGGCTGCGGGCGAGGCGGCCACGAAGGGCGCCTATGCCACGGGCCGCCAGCTCAAGCGCGCGACGCACATGTTCTCCGACTTCAAGGACGAGTTCGCCCGCGCCTCGGGCAAGGCGGGAGCGCCGGGCGAAGATGACGAAACGGTAAGTCTTTCGTCATCTTCGGGTGAGGTGGCTGCGATAGCATCGAAGGCGGACGAGGACGTCGACTACGTGTTCGTCGACGAGGACGGCAACGAGGTGGTGTTCGTCGACGAGGACGGAAACGTCATCAGCGACCCGAGCCTTATAGACGAGGAGTTCGACTTCGCCGACGACGTCGTCATCGAGGCGGGCAAGCCGGCCGGCGCCGGCGCGGCCGCTGCCGGCTCGCGCGCGAGCGCGGGGGCCGAGGGC
>NZ_JAAKEE010000062.1:0-15033 GCF_011038995.1 Adlercreutzia sp. ZJ242 | reverse complement strand
AGTGCTCACAGCCGCGCACAGCGCCAAGGTAAAAAGTACCAAAGGGTAAACCTGTCTGAATCCCAGCTAACAGGCCTGTTAGCTGGGGATATGAAGTCGACTACCGTTCGCCGGTGTCAAAGACGGGAGTTTACCACCAACGCCAGGCGCCTGCGCGCAGGCCTCCCAGACGGCTTCCAGGCGCGCCCCAGCGTCGGCGAGCAGGGGGCGAAACGGAAACGGGAGCAGGCGACGGGGGAGCAGGGGCGTGAAGCGACAGCGGAGCGGGGAGCAGCGCGCGACGGAGGGCAGGGAGGGAGCAGGCGACCCGAAGGCAGCGCGCACCGCCGCGTCTCGGGCTTTAGGACTGCACCCCGGCCGAGAGGGCCATGATGAGGATGACGGCCGCGACCACCACGACGGCGCACAGCGCGATGCCGCGCACGAGCAGCTTGCGGTCGACCGTCTCGTTCGCGAGCTGCGACATGCTGCGCACGGGCGCGGCTCCGGGCGCCGGGGCGCCTGAGGCAGCGCCAGGCGTCGAGGCGCCCTTCGCATCCGCCGCCGCGGACGTCTTCGCGCCCTTCCCCAGCCCGCCCGCGAGGCGGGCGCGCTTCTCGTCGTTCGTGAGGGTCTGGTTGTCAGTTTCATTCGCCATGGCAGAGCCTTTCGAGATCGTTCGGATAGCCAGTATACGCCAACGACCGCAAACGAAAAGCAGCCCGGCGCCAACGGCCGAGCTGCTTCCCTGTGTTTTAGACTGTATTTACTATATGACATAATCTATTACTCGTCAATACCCTATTTTCGCTGTTTCGGCTCCATGCGCTAGAATAGGAGCCTCAAAAGCAACGAGAAGACGGACCCTTCGCGAAGGACTGCGCCCATGGACTCCTACATATCGGACATCAAGTTCGGAATGCTCACGTTTCCCCTGATAGCGTTCCTCCTGTCGCTTCCCTACGCCCTCTGGCAGTACCGGCGGTTCGGCTCCATCTCGGTGTGGAAGACCTTCGTGGTCTTCTCGTTCGCCTTCTACTGCCTGTGCGCCTGCTACCTGGTGGTGCTTCCGCTGCCGCCCGACCGCGGGTACGTCAACCCCAGCACGCAGTCACCGCAGCTCGACCCCTTCTACCTGATCCAGAGCATCCGCGCGTCAACCGACTTCAGCCTGCTCGACCGCACCACGTGGGCGGCCACGCTCAAGACCCCCTGCGTGTACGAGGCGATCTTCAACGTCATGCTCACCATGCCGCTGGGGGCGTTTCTGCTGTACCTGTTCCGCTGCCGCTGGTACCACGTGCTGCTCATCGGGTTCGCGACCACCTTGCTCTTCGAGACATCCCAGCTCACGGGCTTGTTCGGCATCTACGAGCACCCGTACCGCCTCTTCGACGTGGACGACCTCGTCCTGAACGCCGCCGGCGCCATGCTGGGCTTCTGGCTCGCGATCCCCTTCTGCTGGGCGCTGCCCGGCATGGACGAGGTGGACGACCAGTCCCGCGAGCGAGGGCTTGCGCGCGTGAGCGCAGCGCGGCGCCTTGCCGGGTTCACCGTCGACGTGCTGGTCACCGCCGCGCTCTTCCTGCTCGCCTGGCTCGTGCTGCAGCCGAGCGAGCTCCAGGTGGCGAAGGCCCTCGCCGTCGACCCGTCGCGCGCCGCGGCGAAGGGCTTCCTCGCCCAGATGCTCCTCGGCATGAAGGCCGACCCCGTGGGCGCGCTGCTCGTCCTGTCGGCGGCGGCGTGCGTCACCTTCGGCGTCATCCCCGCCGTCACGCGCGGGCGCACGCTCGGGCACGCCCTCGTGGGGCTGCGCATCGTCCGTCCTGACGGCTCGAGAGCGCCCTGGTACGCGCCCTTCGCCCGCTACGGGACGCTCGGGCTGTTCGTGTCCGCGCCCCTCTGGTTCGTCGCGCTCGTGCCGAGCGAGATCGAGGGCGTCGGCAGCGCGACGCTCGTGGAGATGATCGCGATGGTGTACGGGCTGTGGGTCGTGAGCCTCGTGGTGCGCGCCGTCGGCTCGCTCTTCGGCCTCAGGCTCACCATGCTCAACGAGGTGGTGTCGAACACGCGCCTCCTCCCCAGCAAGGCAGCCTCCCCGGACCTGCGCCAAGGCCCCGGGCAGCCCCCGCGCCAGACGTACCCGGCGCCAAACCCGGCAGCCCCCTACCAGCCCCTGCGCCAAGGCCCTTCCCGCAACCCCCAGCAGACGGAGCCCTTCCGCCGCCCCTATCGGCCGTAAAAAAATCGGGCCGCCTCACGGCAGCCCGATTGCCTTGAACGTCTGGAGGAGCGCTTAGCGCTCCGGGCTCGCGTGGCGCCCGGCCTTCTCCGCACGCGCAGCGGCCTTCTCCGCACGCACGGGCTTGGCCTCGGAAACGAGGGCCAGGCCCGCGGGCTCGACGCCTGCGAGCTTGAGCTCGCGCATCGTCTCGACCAGGGCAGGCGCGCTGTCAAGCCACTCGCGCACGACCACGACCGTCGCATCGGCGGTGCGCGCCGCATAGGCTGCGTCAACGCCGGCCGTCAGAGAGCTCGTCGACTCGAAGCGAATCTTGGCCGCAGACTGCTGCGGGGCGGCCGCCGCGGCAAGCGCAAGCTCCTCGCTCGTGCGCGCGGCGCTATCGGCCGGGCCGACGGGGACGACGCACACCATGCGCGCGTCGGCGCCTGCTGCGAAGCTCACGTTGGCGAGCAGGCGCTTGCCGCCGTCAGGAGCATCTGCATAGCCGAGCACAGGGGCGCCCGCGATCTCCTCCGCCTCCTCGGCGGAGTGGATGGGCGCGCGGAACATGTCGATGACTACGATCGCGCAGATGGCGACGAACAGGCCCGCCAAGAGCGCAACCGCCACGTACTTGGGCAGGCTGGGAGAGATGTCCGATGCGGCGCTCGCCTTCGACACCTGCACGGCAGCGCCGGAGTACAGCGCCGCGGACTTGGTCTTCGTCTTCTCCGCCGCGTCGTTCGCCGCGCTCACGCACGCCGAGCTGTCGCCGCCCTCGGCGGTGATGGACACCGTCTTCGCGGCGGTGTTCGCCTTGGCCGTCACCTCAAGACCCGTCTGCCCCGCGACTTCGCTTGCAACGCCCTCAGCCACGCCGCCGATTCCGCCTGGCTCGGCCGACACGGCAACGGTCGCCGTCGCCGAGTAGGTCTTCGGCATGACGAGCAGGACCCCCGCGCACAGCACCGCGCATATAACCGGAAGGGCAACCATGATCTTCCAGTTTCTCTTCATGAGCTTCAAAAGGTCGAGAAGTGTCATATTCGCTTTCTCCTCCGTTCATTGGCGTATTCAGATGATTGTATCGCAAGTGCGACGGCGTCAGATGCGTCATTGCCGTTATTTGGCCGTTTGTTCGCCCCGTCTCTTTGGGCAGCTAGCGGGTGATGGGCTGGCCGGAGTCGGCCGGGGGAAGCTTCAGGAGGGTCTGGACGAAGTCCTTCGTGCGCGCGCCCACCTCGCGCAGGCTGTAGTTGAGCTGGTTGTCATAGGCGCCCTTGTCGGCGGGCGCGCCCTGCGCGTCCATGCCGAGGCCCTGCGCGATGGCGAGCGCGCGGTAGAGGTGGTAGGCCTGCGTGACCACCACCGCGCTCTGCGCGCCGTAGGTGAAGTGCGCGCGGTACATCGAGGCGTAGGTGTCGCAGCCCGCGTGGTCCACGTAGACGTCGTCGGCGGGAACGCCCAGCTTGACGCAGTAGTCCTTCATGGCGTCGGACTCGTTGTAGCGGGAGTCGCGGTTGTCGCCGCTCACGATGACCACGTCGGCGGCACCCGCCTCGTAGAGGTCGCACGCCACCTCGAGGCGGTCGGCCAAGATGTCGGACGGCGTCCCGTCGGCGAACACCGACGCGCCGAGCACCACCACCGCGTCGGCATGCGCGCCGGCGAGCTGCGACACGGTGTGCACGTCGTCGCGCGTGCTGGCCACGGTGTACACGTTCGCCACCACGACCAGCGCCGCCAGCGCCACGACGCACGCAGCCGCCAGCTTCAACGCGCCAGACGCCACGCGCCCGAGAAGGCCGCGCTCCTTCCGCTGCTTCCGCTGCTTCCCCCGAGCGCTCATCGCACGCCCGCGTCCCGCACGGGGGAACGCCGCGCACCCGCGTCCCGCACGCCAGCCGCCACGCGCCCGACGTGCCAAGCGCCTGCCCTACCTGCGAATATGTGCTGATCGAAAGCCATGCGTGCGATCATAGCAAAGCGCCGCCGCGCCAGCGCGGCGCGGCGGCGGAGTTCCAAAGCGTATTCACACACCGAAGGGCGCCAAGGGGAAAGGCGCAGGCTACTTCGCGACGATGTTCACGAGGCGGCCGGGGACGTAGACGACCTTCTTGAGGTCCTTGCCCTCGAGCGCCCGCGAGACGGCCTCTTGCGCGGCGGCCTTCACCGCGTCCTCGGCGGCGTCGGCGGCCACGGTGATCTTGGCCTTCACCTTGCCGTTCACCTGCACGGCAAGCTCCACCTCGTCGGCCTTGGCCTGCTCGGGGTCGAACTCGGGCCACGCCTGGGAGTGCACGGAGCTCTCCGCGTGCCCCAGCGCCGTCTGCCACAGCTCCTCGGCCCAGTGCGGCGCGATGGGCGCCATGAGCTTCACGAGCACGTCGGCCACCTCGCGGCTGAAGGAGCCCGCCTTCGCGCACCCCAGCCGGCGCTCGGGCGAGGCCGCGCGCAGGAACGCGGAGGCGGCGTTCACGAGCTCCATGATCGCCGAGATGGCGGTGTTGAAGTTGTTGCGCTCGAAGTCCTCGATGACCTTGCCCACCACGCGGTGGCGCTCGCGGCGCAGCTCGTCCATGGCCGCGTGCGTGGCGTCCTTGTCAGCCTCGGCGCCGCCGAACAGGGTGTCCTCCCCCGCCTCGCCCACGAGGTCGCACACAATGCGCCAGGCGCGGTTCAGGAACTTGCACATGCCCGCGAGGCCGTCCTCGTTCCACAGCTTCTCCTTGTCGGGCGGGCCCATGAACAGCACCGTGGCGCGCACGGCGTCGGCGCCGTAGTTGGCGATCATCTCCTCGGGTGACACCACGTTGCCCTTGGACTTGCTCATGACCTCGCCGTTCGCGTCGAGCACCATGCCCTGGCACAGCAGGTTCGTGAAGGGCTCGTCGAAGGAGAGCATCCCCATGTCGCGCAGCACCTTCGTGAAGAAGCGGCTGTAGAGCAGATGGAGGATAGCGTGCTCGATGCCGCCGATGTACTGGTCGACCGGCATCCACGCGTTGGTCTTGGCCGGGTCGAACGGCGCCTTCTCGTTGTGCGGGTCGGTGTAGCGCATGTAGTACCAGCTCGAGCACGTGAACGTATCCATCGTGTCCGTCTCGCGGCGCGCGTCGCCGCCGCAGACGGGGCAGGTGCAGGCCGCGAAGCCCTCGTGCGTGGCGAGCGTCTCGCCCGCGGCCAGGTCGATGTCCTCGGGCAGGCGCACCGGCAGGTCCTCTTCGGGAACGGGCACCACGCCGCAGCTGGGGCAGTGGATGGCCGGGATGGGGTTGCCCCAGTAGCGCTGGCGCGAGATGAGCCAGTCGCGCAGGCGGAACTCCACCTTGCGACGGCCCGCGCCGCGGCGCTCGAGCTCGGCGACCACGGCCTCCTCGGCCGGCGAGTGCTTGCCGCCCACCAGGCCCGTGTAGGGGCCGGACTGCACGAGGATGCCCTCGGCCGCGTAGGCGCACTCCCAGTCGACCGTGGTGACCGCGCGGTTCTGCTCGTCCTTGAGCTGGGGGTACAGCGGGTCGTCCTCACCCAGGATGATGGGGATGATGGGCAGGTCGTACTTGCGGGCGAACTCGAAGTCGCGCTGGTCGCCGCAGGGGACGGCCATGACCGCGCCGGTGCCGTAGTCGGCCACCACGTAGTCGGCCACCCACACGGGCACCTTCTCGCCGTTCACGGGGTTCACCACGTAGCGGCCCGTGAACACCCCGTGCTTCTCGCGGTCGCCCTGGGCGCGCTCCACGGCGCTCACCTTCGCCGCAGCCTCCACGAGCTCCATGACGGGCTGCTCGTGCTCCGTGCCGGCCACCAGGTCATGCAGGCCCTTGTACTCGGGCGCGAGCACGAAGAAGCTGCAGCCGAACAGCGTGTCGGCGCGCGTGGTGAACACGGTGATGGTCTCGTCGGTGGGGTTGCCGGCCGCGTCGCACAGCGTGAAGTCGACCTCGGCGCCCTCCGAGCGGCCGATCCAGTTCGCCTGCTGCTGCTTCACGCGCTCCGGCCAGCCGTCGAGCTGGTCGAGGTCGTCGAGCAGCTCCTGGGCGTAGTCGGTGATCTTGAAGTACCACTGGGTGAGGTCGCGCTTCTCCACCTCGGAGTCGCAGCGCCAGCAGCGGCCCTCGGTGACCTGCTCGTTCGCGAGCACCGTGGCGCAGCTCGGGCACCAGTTCACCGGCGAGTTGCGGCGCTCCACCAGCCCGCGCTTCCAGAACTGCAGGAAGATCCACTGGCCCCAGCGGTAGTACTCGGGGTCGCACGCCACCACGGTGCGGTCCCAGTCGTAGGAGAAGCCCATGCGCTTGAACGACGCCTTCTGCGTCTCGATGTTGGCGTACGTCCACTTCGCGGGGTGGCTCTTGTGCTTGATGGCGGCGTTCTCGGCCGGCAGGCCGAACGCGTCCCAGCCCATGGGGTGCAGCACGTCGAAGCCGCGCATCTTGGAGTAGCGCGCGATGACGTCGCCGTAGGTGTAGTTGCTCACGTGCCCCATGTGGATGTCGCCCGAGGGGTACGGGAACATCTCGAGGACGTACTTCTTGGGCTTGCTCGCGTCCTCCTGGACGGCGTTGAGCCCCGCCGCCTCCCAGGCAGCCTGAAGCCGCGGCTCAATCTCATGCGGGTTGTAAGGTTTCATAAACGACACTCGATTCCTCTGACGTTCTTGGCGTTGGAGACAAAGTGGGAACAGTCTACCACGGAACGGCCCCGCCGACAGCACCCCGCTGTTCAAGGGCGCTTTTTCGCAGGGCGCGAGGAGGGAGGCGAAGGGACGGCGCGCGCGAGCTACGCGCGCAAGGGCGGCAGAAGGCTCGTGAGGCCGCCCTTCGACAGCAGCGTGATGCGGCGCGTGGCGCGCGAGACGGTGGTGTAGAGGCGGTTGCGCGCAAGGCGGCCGCCGCTCGCGGGGAAGGCGCGCTCGCTCGCGTCGGGGATGATGACGTGGTCGAACTCGAGGCCCTTCGCCAGCTGCAGCGGGATGAGGATGACGCCGCTCGCGGGAAGGGCGTCGCCCTTGCCGACGAGGGTGACGGGGGCAGCGGGAGCTTCGGTCGCGGGGGCTTCGTCGACGGAAGCTTCGTCGACGGGGGCTTCGCCCGCGGGGGCAGCGGCAGCGCCGTCCACCTGCGAGGCCCCACTCGCAGCTCCCCCGGTGGTCGCTCCGAGCAGCTTCGCCAGCTTCTTCGCCTCGCCCTTGTGCGGCGCGATTATGGCTGCGAGGCCGCCGTGCTCCCGCACGTCAGCGCCCGCCTGCGCGACCGCGCGTACGAGCGCCTCCTCCCATGCGGCCTCGTCCGCGCAGGTGACGACCTCGGGCGCCGCGTCCTCGCGCTGCACCGAGGCCACGCGCACGCGGTCGCCCTCGGGGAGCAGCCCTGCGAACAGCGCGGTGATCTCGGGCGTCGAGCGGTAGCTCGTCATGAGCTGGCAGGTGGCCACGCCGTCCGACGCGTTGTCGTTAGCCGCTGCCAGGCCGTCGCCCACAGCCGCGCCGCCGCCCGCACGCGCCGCCAAACCGCGGGCCGTCCCCATCCCCGCGCGCGCCGCCGCCTGCGCGAACACCTTCCGCACCTCGTCGAACGTCGCCGTTCCCTCCGCGATCGCCTGGTTCTCGTCGCCGAGGAGCAGGAAGTGCGCGCGGCGGAAGTAGCGCGCGAGCACCCGGAGCTGGGCCACCGTGTAGTCCTGCACCTCGTCGACCATCACGTACTTCGCCTGCGCATTCCCCAGACCCGTGAGCGCGATCTTGAGGTAGAGCCAGGTCGCGGGCGCGAGGTCGGTCGTCCCCAGCAGGCGCATGCCGATGCGGTCGACGCGCAGCCACTCGTCGTTCTCCACGGCCGCGAGCACGCCCGCGTGGCGCTCGCGCAAAAAGCGCAGCGCGAAGGACGCGGCCTCGCGCTCGTCCTGCGGGTCGACCACCTCACCGAACAGACGCAGCTGCTCGTCAAGCGGCAGGGCCGCGACCTCGTCCTGCGCCTCCTCGCGCGCCGCCATCTGCGCCAACCTGCCCTCCACGCGCCGCACCAGCTCCTCGCGCACGAGCGTCATCTGGTGCGGGCCGGCGGTCGCCTTCGAGAACTTGTCGAACACCTGGCGGATCTGCGCCGCCGAGAGGAACCGCACGCCGCCGTCCCTCACGTCGCGGAAGTCGTCGGGCTCGAACGCGAAGCCCTCCAACGCCGCGTCGATGCGGTCGAACAGCTCGGGCGGCACGGGCGTCCTCGCGGTGCCGCGGTCAGGCGGCAGGAGCGAGGCGGCGAACTCGTCCCACGTGAGGATCTCGGGGTTGCGCTCCCCCAGGTCAGGCAGCACGTTCTCGATGTAGCGGCGGAACAGCGCATTCGGCGTGACGAGGAACACCTCGCGCGCGTCGAGCGTCTCGCGGTTCTGGTAGAACAGATACGCGATGCGCTGCATGAGCACGCTGGTCTTGCCGCTGCCGGCGATGCCGCCCACCAGCAGCGCGGGCACGTCGGCGTGGCGCACCACCTGGTTCTGCTCGCGCTGGATGGTGGCCGTGATGGCCTTCATCTGCGCGCTGCGCTGCTGCGAGAGCGACGCGAGGAGCAGCGCGTCCTGGATGGCCACCGTGGTGTCGAAGTAGGCGTTCAGGCGGCCGCCCGCGATGTCGAACTGGCGGCGCAGCTTGAGGTCCACGTTGATGGTGCGCCCGTTGGCCACGTAGGACGTGGGCCCGTTGTCCTGATTGTAGTACACCTCGGCCACAGGCGAGCGCCAGTCGACCACCATGCGCCGGCAGTTGTCGTCCGAGATCCCGGCCGTGCCCAAGTAGAACGCGCGCGGCGCGGCGCCCGGCTTGTACTGCAGCTCGACCTTCGCGAAGTACGGCTGGCGCAGCAGCAGGCGGATGCTCGAGAGGCGCTCGGCGTCGAGGCTCTGCGAGACGTTGTACGCGTCGATCACGCGGTTCATGGCCGCGAAGTCGGCGTAGGTCTCCATGGCGTCGGCGTAGGTGGCGAAGTTGGGCGCGAGCTCCTCGGACATGGAGAGCTTGTCGGCCGCCGCCTGCTCCCCCGTGCGCTCCATCTTGGCCACCAGCTCGCGCGCCATGCGGACCAGCGCGTCATAGGTGGACGTGAGGTGCGCCTGCTCGGCGGCGAACACGGGGTCGGAGGCGCCGGGGGCGCCATCGGGAACAGCGGAACTGGAGGCGCCGGAAGCGGGCTCAGTCAGCCCAGCGCCGCCGGAGCCAGGCGCGCCCGCGCGCTCCCGGTCGCAATCCCCCGTCACCCCAATACCTTCGCGCACTTCTTCTGCCACGTTGCCTCCCACGCCTTCGCCCAGCAAGTGGTGAGATTCTACCAGAAGCCCTACGCGTCGCGCGCCTCGAGAATGTCGCTGATCTTGTCGCGCACGGACGCGAGGCGCTCGAGGTCGACGTAGGTGGGCTGGCCGCGGCGGCGCATCGTGTCGCGCAGCTTGAACAGGGTCGCCTCCACACGCGCGACGTCGCGGTCGAGCTCGCCCATGAGGTCGGCCACCGTGGCGCTGAACTCCTCGAACACCACCGCCGCCTCGCGCTTGTCGCGCGGCTTCTTCTCCTTGAGCACGCGCGCGAACTCACGCTGGTAACCCGGCTCCTGCTTGACGAGCTCGAGCGCCGTCATGGAGCCGAGCTCGCCGCGCTCGTAGGGCTCGTAGAGCTCGGGGACGAGCTTCTTAGCGATGCGCGTCTGGCGCTTGTAGGTGCTCGCGGTCATGCCGAGCATGCCGGCGATGATGTCGTCGGTGGGCACGGCGTGCCATTCGGGATGGTCGGCGCGCAGCTCGGCCACCTCGGCCTTGAGCTGCTCGGACTGGCGGATGCGCTCGTCTTTGGAGACGGGGCGGAAGATGTTGGCCGAGTGCAGGATCAGAAGCGCCTCGGCGTCTGAGAGGCCCCGGGCCACGCGCGCGTCGACCATGCGGAAGGAGTCATCCTCGTCGGCGAGCTTGCGCAGCGCGCGGGTGCGGCGGTGGCCTGAGAGGATCTGCAGCCCGCCGTCCTCAACCTCGCGCACATAGAGCGGCTGGATGAGCCCGACCGCCTTGATGTTCTCGGCGAGCGACTCGATGGCCTCGGGGTCCATGGAATAGGAGTTGGAGGGGTGCGCCCTCAGCTGGGTGACGTCGACCTTGCGCTCCTCGACCGTGAAGCCCGACCCCGGCGCGAACCGCGTCGAGTTCGTGTCATTGCGCTTGCTCACCGCCACAAGCATCCTCCCCTTCATCTTGGACGCCAGTCCCCAGCGCCGCTTTGGCCCCATACCACGAAATACGGCTTCCGGGCCTCAAGACCGTTCTGGGCTCCAAGCCTCAAGCCCGCAACTAGCCCCGAAAGCCAACTCATCGGGCGCATTATACACCGCGAGCGAGGTGAGCAAGGCCCCCAACCTCCTCCTTCACGGCATCGCTCCTCACATAGCGCGTGCTCCTGCCGGATCCGAGCCTGACCAGCACGCCCTCATCAACCAGCCTCTTAAGCGCGGACTCCACCGAGGAGCTCCCCAAGGTTGGGCACGCCTCCAACGCATCGCGCTTCAAGAACGTGCCTATCACGCCCTGCGCATAGCGCAGCACAACATCGTAGGAGGTGCTCCTCGCTCCTACGGCCTCGACCACAGAGACCCTCTCCTCCAAATCCCGATAGCACGAGAGGACCACGCCCAGCATATACTCTATAAACGGCTTCGGGTCGTTTTCGCCTTCATGCCAGCCCGCATCCGCCGCCGCCAAAGCGTCGTAGTATGCCTCCTTGGTGTTCGCTATGGCCTTCTCGATGCTGACGTAGCGCCCAACCGTATAGCCTGCTCGATACAGGAGCAGCAACGTGAGAAGCCTGCTCATCCTACCATTGCCGTCTTCAAAGGGATGGATGCAGAGAAAGTCCAGCACGAAGCACGGAATCAAGATGAGCGGATCCACTACCCCCTCGCGCAATGCGAGATCATACGCATCGCAAAGACCCTCCATGGCATCCGACACCTCATGAGGCGCAAGCGGAACAAACAGGGCGGCACGCTCTCCACCGCCAAGCACGACGTCGATCTCGTTGGGGGCAGACTTGAATCTTCCACCGAACGAGAAGCTGGTGAAGCGAAGCAGGTCACGGTGGAGCTGCAGTATGTAGCTGGGCCGCACGGGGATGTACTCATAGCTTTCATGCACCAGGTCCAGAACGTTGCGATATCCGAGGATCTCCCGCTCATCGCGGTTCCGCGGGGTGGTCTTGTCTGCAACCAGCTGGCGCAGGCGCGGCGCGGTGGTTCGGATGCCCTCGATGCCGTTGGATCCTTCCGTGCTCTGGATCCTCGCGATCTCGATGAGCCTGTCGAGTGCGACGGGTTTCTGCCGAAGAAGCAGCTCCTGTCTGCCCCGATACTCATGAATCTGAGCCACGTAGGAGATGATCTCGTTGCTCCAAGTGCGCGTTTTCAGGCTATCGTAGCTGAATTCCCTCATGCCTTTTCTCCCAAGCTCGTCATTTATATCCCAATTCTACTATGCTTTTGGGAGAAATGTTTATGGCTCGCTTGCGATTTCAAGAGATTTGCTATCCGCCCCAGCGCATGGCGCAACGCCCGCCTCCACTGCCGCGGCGCTGAGGCGACCTATCGCCAGAAACGCCGCAGGCTCGCGCCGCGGGCTCGTAGCTCGCGCCGCAGATCATGCGCTCACCACGTGACCACCTCCTCCACCACCGCGCGTTGCTCGGAGGCGGTGCGGCGCAGGTAGATGCGCGTCGTCTCGATGGACGAGTGCCCCATGAGGTCGGCCAGGAGGGCGATGTCCTCCCGCGCGTCGAGGAAACTGCGCGCGAACAGGTGCCGAAACGAGTGCGGGTACACCACCGAAGGGTCGATGCCGTAGCGCTCCGCGAGCACCTTGAGCTGGCCCGACAGGCCGCGCGCGGTGATGCGCCCTCCCCGCGCGTTGAGGAAGACATAACCCTCCGCGCGGCCCTCCTTCGCGAGCCACCGCCCCAGCTCGGCGCAGAGCGAGGACGGGATGAACACCCGCCTGGCCTTGCCGCCCTTGGACACCACGTCGAGGCGGCCGGCGCGCACGTCCCGAACGGTCAGCTCCAGCAGCTCGCTCACCCGAAGGCCGGTCGAGGCCAAGACCCTCACCGCGAAGTAGTACGTCATGTGACCGTGCTCGAGCAGCATGCGCCCGAGCCGCTGGCACTCCCCCGCGCTGATCACGCCCTCGAGGTAGCTGCGCCGCTGGACCTGCACGCAGCCGACCCTGCACTCGGGCATGCCCTCGTACGCGAGGAAGCGGTTCAGGGCGTTCACCCGCAGGTTGACCGTAGCCGGCTTGCACCTGCTGACGAGCTCGTCGCGATAGCGGCTCGCGCCCTCGCGGCTGGGATCGCCGAACTCCCTCAGGTAGTCCGACGCCACCCTAACGTAGAGACGCACCGTGCCCGGCGCCAAGCCCTGATCCCGAAGGAAGCGCTCGTAGCTGTCCATGTTGGTGGGGGCGCTGTTTGCTTGGGCGGCGGATGCGCCGTCCGTCTCCAGCACGCTGTCTGCTTCCTTGACAGGTGTCCCGCCCTCCCCTTCTGCAAGCGCCCTGCCCTCCTTCGACGCGCCGCCTTCCTCCTCGGCGGATGCCCTGCCTTTCTCTGGCATGCCACCTCTTCTGGCGGAGCTCGCCTTCCCCACTCGCTTCTCGATATCTGCCTTCATTGAGAACACCTCGCTGTTGATCTCGTTGCATGACTTCTTCGATACGATGCAATCCTAGAAGCCTCGAAGCGAATCTGCAGCATGCAAGGAGAGAAGGCGCCGAAATAGACGAGACGGTCAGTCAGACAAGCGAGCGCCGGCTGGACAGCCAGGCAGCCGGATAGCCGGCGGGCTTCGCGAACTTCCGAAAAGGCCGATTTCAGGAAGCTGGAGGGCGATGGCGGCAGCGGCGCGGATGGAGCGGCTCGAGGGCGCTTTCCTATCCTCAATTCGGTACATCGAGCCGCATTGGGTGCATCTCGCGCCCCGCGTCCGGGCGCCCTGCTGGGTCAATTGACCCAGCAGGGCGCGGGGGCCCGGGCCGCCCGGGTCACCCGCGCGGGGAGGGCGGCCGCGTGACGGGGCGCCGCCTGTCCAGGCGCGACCTCGTCCGCGCCCTGCCGCTCGCCTTCTTCGACGTGGCGGCCACGTTCGCGGCCTTCTCTGTCGCCGCCTGGGGCACCCAGGTGGGCGGGCTCGTGCTCGACGACCCGGCCACGCTGGGGCACGTGGCCTTCTTCGCGCTGGCGAACGTGGCCGTGTACGCCGCGTTCGGGATGTACGGCTGCCTCTGGGAGTACGCCAGCGTCGGAGAGGCGGGCCGGCTCGCCCTGGCGAGCGTCGCCTCGTCGGCCGCGGGCGGGGTCTTGGGCCGCGTCCTCCTGGGCGCGAGCCTGCCGCTTCGCGTCTACGCGGTGGAGTGGCCGCTGTTCCTGGGGGCGACGGCCTGCGTGCGCCTGGCCATACGGGCGTGGTCGGGCAGGAAGGGCTGGGCGCTTTTGGGCGCGCGCTCCGAGGGCCTGCCCCGCACGCTCGTGCTGGGCGCCGGCGAGACGGGTGCCCTCACCGTGAGGCGGATGCTGGCGCTGGACGCCGGCATGATGGGCTGCCCGGTGGGGCTCGCAGACGACGACGCCTCGAAGCTGGGCGCCCACGTGCACGGCGTGCGGGTGCTGGGGACCTGCGACGACGTCCCCGAGCTGGCCGCGCGCCTGGGCGCCGAGCAGCTCGTGGTCGCCATTCCGAGCGCCACGAGGGCGCAGCGCGACCGCATCTACAAGATATGCGCGGGAACGGGCCTTCGCACCCTCACGCTGCCCGACGTCAGGGACGTGCCCACCGACGAGCTCGGCGGGGTGGCGCTTCGCGAGGTGGGGGCCTCCGACCTGCTCGCCCGCGAGGAGGTCGCCCTCGACCTCGCGCAGGTGGGCTACGTCACGGGCAGGCGCGTGCTCGTGACGGGAGGGGGCGGCTCGATCGGCAGCGAGATCGCCCGGCAGCTGCTGCCCGCCCGCCCCGCCGAGATCATCCTGCTCGACGTGTACGAGAACACCACCTACGAGCTCTACCACGAGATCAAGGGCAAGTGCGAGGAGGCGGGGGTGGGCTTGTCCGTCGAGATCGGCTCGATCACCCACCTGCCCGCGCTCGAGAAGTGCTTCGGCGAGCACGCGCCCGACGTGGTGTTCCACGCCGCGGCCCACAAGCACGTGCCCCTCATGGAGGCCAACGCCCGGGAGGCGGTGGAGAACAACGTGTTCGGCACGCTGAACGTGGCGCGCATGGCTCACGAGCGGGGGTGCTCGCACTTCGTCTTGGTATCAACCGACAAGGCGGTCAACCCCGCCAACGTCATGGGGGCCACCAAGCGCATGTGCGAGATGGTGGTGCAGCGCTACGCCGCCGTGTCGGGCACCGTGTTCGCCGCGGTGCGCTTCGGCAACGTGCTGGGGAGCCACGGGAGCGTCATCCCGCTGTTCAAGCGCCAGCTCAGGGAGGGCGGCCCCGTCACGGTCACCCACCGCGACATCACCCGCTACTTCATGACCATCCCCGAGGCCTCCCGCCTCGTGATCACGGCGGGCGCCCTCGCCCGCGGCGGCGAGATATTCGTGCTCGACATGGGCGAGCCGGTGAGGATATGGGACCTCGCCGAGAACCTGGTGAGGCTCTCGGGGCTCGTGCCCGGGCGCGACGTGGATATCGTCGAGACGGGCCTGCGCCCCGGGGAGAAGATGTACGAGGAGCTGCGCATGGGCGCCGAGGAGGCGCGCCCCACCTCGGACGGGCGCATCACGGTGCTGACCGCGGCCCAGC
>NZ_JAAKEE010000061.1:0-15060 GCF_011038995.1 Adlercreutzia sp. ZJ242 | reverse complement strand
GCGCGCGAACGCCCTGCGCGCGCCCGCCGCCCTGCGCGCGGGCCGCGGGCCGCGCCGCCCTGCGGCCGTCCGTCGACCCCGGCCGCTAGCGGGAAGGGACGCGGCGAAGGGCGTAGTCCTCCGGAATCCTGAAGCCGAGGTGCGGCGTGCGGCCGAAGGCGCCGTGGTAGTCGGAGCCCGCCGTGAGCACGAGGCCGAACCGGTCGGCGAGGCGCTTGCAGCGGACGTGGTCGACGGGCGTGTGGTCGGGGTGGTAGCACTCGATGCCGCCGAGGCCCGCCGCCGCCAGCTCGCTCGCCGCCTCGTAGCTGTCGAGCTGGCCGGGATGCGCCAGCACCGCCAGGCCGCCGTCGCGCACCACCGCGCGCACGGCGTCGCGCGCGTCGACGTAGTCTATCTCCAGGACGCACGGGCCCTCGCCCTTGAACAGGCGCCTGTACAAGCCCTGGTACTCCGCCGACGCATAGGGGGCGTCGGTCATCGCGGCCATGAGGTGCTGCTTGTACAGGCACGTCGACGCCTCGCCCAGCTCGAGCGCACGCGCCACGTCGATCGGCAGCCCCGCCTCCACGATGCGGTCGAGCTGCTCGAGCGTGGCGGCGCGCCGCCGATCGAGCAAGGGCGCGCACAGCTCCTCCACGGCCGGCGAGCCCTCCTCGAGGCCCAGCCCCAGCACGTGCACCTTGCGCCCGCGCCTCTCGTCCCACGCGCTTATCTCCACGCCTCCCACCACGCGCACGCCCGCCTGCGCGCCGAGGGCGCGCGCCTGGCCGAGGCCCCGCGTGGTGTCGTGGTTGGTGAAGGCGACCGTGCCGACGCCGCGCTCGCGCGCCTGCTCGATCACCTCCGCGAACGTGTCCGACCCGTCCGAGGTCGTGGTGTGCACGTGCAGGTCAACCGACCCCGCGCCGCCTTCCGTCATCTCGAAGAGCTCTTCTGCGCTCACGCCATCATCCCTTCCTGCATGTTGAACTCATGGTCGCACAGCCCCTCCATGAACTCAAGGTCGTGGAAGATGCCCACCATGGTGGTCCCCTCGCCCTTCAGCTGCTCGATCAGCGCGCGCACCTTGAGCTTGGAGGCGTTGTCCAGAGACGCCGTCGGCTCGTCGAGCAGAAGCAGCCGCGGGCGCTTTATCATGGCGCAGGCTATGTTGAGCCTGAGCTTCTCGCCGCCCGAGAACGTGCGCGGGTAGATGTCCCAGAGATCCTCGCCGAGGCCGAAGTGGCGAAGCATGTGCTCGGTCTCGCGGCGCGCGAGGCCCTCCCCCGAGGGGCCGTGCGCGTCGAGCGCGCTGCGCAGCACGATGTCGAACGCGGTTTGGCGCGGCAGCGCGCTCAGGAACTGGGACACGTAGCCGAGCTCGTAGCGGCGCAAGTAGACCACCTGGCGCTGCGTCGCGGTCATGAGGTCGAGCATGCCGAAGCGCGCGGAGTCGTACAGGATGCGCCCCTCCTCGGGCACGTTCGTCCGCCAGATGCAGCGCAGGATGGTCGACTTGCCCGAGCCGCTCTTCCCCGTGATGCCCACGAACTCGCCCTCCTCGACGGAGAAGCTGACGTCGCGGCAGCCCTGGATGCGGCGGTTCGCGTGATGCAAGGTGAAGGACTTCGAGAGGCCCTCGATGCTCAGAAGCGCCATGGCCTAGACCGCCTTCGCCACGAGGGAGCCCGCCGCCGCAGGCGCGGCCTCCGCTGCGGGCCCAGCCGCCGCCTGCGCGGCCCCCGCCGCAGGCGCGCCCCCCGCTTGCGCAGCCCCCGCGCGCGCGTGCGCCTCGCGCGTGTCGCGCCCGTAGCCGCTCGGCTGGTCGGGGTAGTGCGAGCGGTACACCGAGTGGCCGCCCACGAAGGCGCGCGTCACCACGGGCATGGTGCGGCCTGCCGCGCCGCACGCGATCTCGCGCACCACCAGAACGTCGGCGCGCTTGCCCGCCTCGATCGAGCCCAGCTCCGCGCCGATCCCCGCGGCCTGCGCGGGGTTGGCCGTCACCAGCGCGAACGCCGCGGCAAGGTCCATCCCGCACACGTCGCGCAGCACGAACACCGCGTCGAGCAGCGCCGCCGGGTAGTAGTCGCTGCACAAGACGTCGATGCCGCCCGCGCCGATGGCCTCGCGCGCCGAGAGGTTGCCCGAGTGGCTGTGCCCCATGAGCACGTTGGGCGCGCCGGCGAGCGTGCGCATGCCGAGCGCGCGGGCGGCGCGGGCCACCTCGAGCGTGATGGGGAACTCGGAGATCCGCGCGCCGGCGCCGCTCATGGCCTCCACCTTCCCCACGCTGTCGTCATCGTGCGACGCCACCGAGATGCCGCGCGCGCCGGCGAGCCGCGCGAGCCTCACGACCTGCGCGGCGGTGAGCTTGAGCGCCTGCTGCTGGCGCGCGACGATGTCGCGCACCTCCTCGTCGGTCGCCTCGCGGTACCCCCTGATGGTGTCTGCGAAAAGCGCGAGGTCGGCGTATTGCCCCTGCCCGGGCGTGTGGTCCATGAACGACAGCAGGTCGACCTTGCCCGCGTCCACGTACGCGGTGATCTCGTCGAGCAGGCGCACCGCGTCGAGCTCGACGCGCAGGTGGAGGCGGTGGCGGATCAGGTGGTCGCGCTCCTCGCCCGCCCTCATGGCCGCAACCTGGTCGACCAGCGCGCTCACGTTGCTGAAGCTGCGGATGGGCTTGTGGTCGAAGATGGTCTCGCCGTACACCGACAGCGAGTGGTAGATGGTGGTGATGCCGTGGCTGACCAGCTCGCGGTCGGCCTTGTACAGCGACGACGCCAGATCCATGATGACGCTCGGGCGCGGCGAGGCGACGTTCTCCACGTAGTCGGAGTGGATGTCCACGAGGCCGGGGGTGACGAGGGCCCCGCGCGCGTCGATCACGGGAAGCGCGCCGCACGCCGCGTCCGGCTGCAGGTCGAGCTCGGCGGACTCGGTGGGGACGACGGCCTCGATGCGCCCGTCGCGCACGACCACGTCATGGCCCTTGAGCACGCGATCAGGGCACACCACGTCCCCGCCTCGGATGATGCACGAGTTGACGTCCATGTGCTTGCTCTCTTTCTCCTTGGCGCCAGCCCGCCTGGCTGGCATGGTTCACGAGGAAGGCCCGAAAGGCCGCCTTTGCGCGGGGCGCTACAAAAGCGAGCTCACGAGCTTCTGGGTGTAGGGATGCTGCGGGTCCTCCAGGATCTGGTCGGTCAGGCCCTGCTCGACCACGCGCCCGGACAGCATCACCAGCGTGCGGTCGGCGAGCATCCGAATGACCCCGAGGTCGTGGCTCACCACCAGCATGCTCACGTTGAAGCTGCGCCGGATGTCCAGGATCAGGTCGAGCACGGCGGCCTGGACCGACAGGTCGAGCCCGGTGGTGACCTCGTCGAGCAGCAGGATGGGCGGGTTGGCGGAGAGCGCCTTGGCTATCTGCACGCGCTGCTGCATGCCGCCCGAGAACACGCGCGGCGGGCACGTCGCACGCTCGAGGGGAATGCTCACGCGCTCGAGCAGGCCCTCTCCGCGGGCGCGCATGGCGCCCACGTTGCGCTCGCCCGAGGCGATCATGGCCTCGGCGATGTTGGACAGCGACGAGAAGCCCATGCGCAGCCCCAGGTGGGGGTTTTGGTACACCATGCCGAACACCTGGTTGCGCACCGCGCGCTTGCGCTGCGGGGAGAGCTCGAGCAGGTTGCGCGCGCCGCCGTCGAAGGGGAGCGCCCGCACGTCGCCGCCGGTGGCCTGCTCGTCGAAGTAGACGCAGCGCATGAGGCTCGACTTGCCGCTGCCCGACTCCCCCACGATGCCCACGATCTCGCCGGGGTACACCTCCAGGCTCACCGCGCGCACAGCGTGCACCGTGCCGCAGGCGGGGCACACGTTGCCTGCGAGCTCCCCCGCCGCGCCCTGGCAGGCGGGGCATCCCCGCCCGAAGCGCAGGGAGAGGTCCCTGACCGAAAGCTGCGGGGCGTCCTCCTCGCACGCGACAGCGGGCGCGGTCAGCTCCTCAGCCATGCCGCCTCACCTCCCTCTCGCCGGACGCTTCGCCGGGCTCCGCGTCGGGCGCTGAGCCGTCGGGCACCACATCGGGCGCGCCTTCGGGCGCCGCGTCATCGGGCGCGACGCCGTGCGCACGCTGCTGCGCGCGACGCGCCGCGCAGAAGGCCGTGTCGTTGCATTGGTAGCGCACCTCGCCGGTGGCCTCGTCCTCCAGCTCGTCGAAGAACACGCCCTCCGCGCCGCACAGCGCGCAGCGCACGCCCTCGAAGCGCTCGCGGACGAACGGGTAGTCCTCGAAGTCGAGCGGGCGCACGCTGGTGTGGGGCGGCACGGCGTAGATCTTCTTCTCGCGCCCCGCGCCGAAGAGCGTGAGGTTCTCAGCCTGGTCGAGCTTCAAGTTGTCGAAGCGCGGGATCGGCGAGGGCGCCATCACGTAGCGCCCGTTCACCACCACGGGGTGGTCGGCGCCGGTCACCGTGGTGTCGTACGCCACGATCTGGTCGAACAGCTCGAGCCACGCGCCCGTGTAGTCGGCCTCGGCGTGCAGGACGCGCGTGGCCGCCTCGCTCGGCTCGAAGGTGCGCAGAGGCTCGGGCGTGGGAACCTGCAGCACGAGGATCTGCTTGGAGGTGAGGGGCTGTTCGGGGATGCGGTGGCGCGACTGGATGAGCGTGGCGCGCGCGGTGTCGTCGGTCACGTCCACGTCGGTGGTGTCGCATACGAGCTTCTTGATGTTGACGGCGTTCACCGAGTCGTCGGCGCCCTGGTCGATCACCTTGAGCACGTCGTCCCGCCCGATGAGCGACAGCGTGATCTGCAGCCCGCCGGTTCCCCACCCGCGCCCGATGGGCATCTCGCGCGAGGCGAAAGGGACCTGGTACCCCGGGATGCACACGCCCTTGAGCACGGCGCGGCGGATCTCGCGCTTCGACGCCTCGTCGAAGAACGCGAAGTTATAGCGTTGCTGCATCGGCGCCTCCTTCGGCGTCTTCCTGGCGGGGCTGGTCGGGCGAGTCGGGCGCAGCGCCCACGTCGGACCCGGCGGGCGAGCTGGATGCGCTGGCCGCAGCGGGCTCGCTGGGCGAGCTGGGCTCGACGGGCGAGCTGGGCCCGGCGCCTGGCGCGCGCGTCGCGCGCACGCTCGAGAGCTTCGACTGGAAGGTGACGTAGTGGGGCAGCTTGAGGTGCGAGATGAAGCCCGACGCCTCGACGCCGTCGACGTGGTAGAGCACGAACTCCTCGTCCTGGGTGGGATAGCGCGCGTCGCCTATCTCGAGGCAGCGGTCGAGCACGCTCATGGCTATCGCCTTCGACTCGCAGCGCCCGAACACCATGCCGTAGCCCACCTCGAAGGCAAGCCCCGCGTCCGCGCCATCGCCGGCGCTGTCTGGCCCCGAACCCGCGCCTTCGGCAGCGCTTTCGCCGCCGTCTGGCTCCGCGCCCGCACCATCGCCGACGCCGCCCGAACCCGCGCCCGCGTCGCCGCCGTCACGCGCGTCCGCCATGAACAGGCTCTCCACCTCCGTCACGCTGACGGTGCCCGCGTAGTACGCGTCGGCAAGCTCGCCGGTGCCGAGCGGGCGGTCGATGACCACCTCGACAAGCCCGCTCCGCAGCTCCCCCACCGTGGGGTGCGCGGGGCCGAACCCGCGGATGGCCGCGTACCCCAGAGCCTCGACCGCCTGCGTCATGCCGCGCGCGAGCGTCTGGAGGCGCATCGAGCGCGAGGCGGGTATCACGAGCGGGGTCATGGTGGCGTCGTCGGGCGGCGCGACGGCGCCCGCAGGCGGCGCAGGCGCCAGAAGCCCCTGGTCGCGCAGGTAGTCGAGCGCACGCGGCAGACGCCCGCATGCGGCCAGCGGGTCGGCGCCGTCCTCGTCAGCGGCGCGAAGGACCTCGTCGGTCGCGCGCAGCGCCTGAAGCTCCGCCGCGGCGAAGTGGGAGGACAGCGCGCGGGCCCGGTCGGCGCGCTCGGCTGCGCCCTCGCTGGCGAGGTCGAAGTCGACGAGGCGGTGGCTGTAGTCGCGCGTGGCGCCGAGCACCTGCCCGCCCGGCACGTCCTTGAACGCCGCCGATATGCGCCGGCGCACGTACATGCCGGCGGTGTCGACCGCGCGCGACACGTACGGGCGCTCGAGCGTCGAGCGGAAGGCGCGCAGCAGGAACACCGCCTCGTCGGGCGAGCCCTGCGCCTGCTTGAGCGCGAGCGCGGCCAGGCGCGGCGCGTAGAGCGACGCCTCGCCCATGACCTGGTCGACCAGGTCGGGAAGCGTCGACTCGACAGCCGCCGCGCTCGCGTCGGCCCCAGTTGACACCCGCTCGGCCTCGAGCAGCCGCAGGCTCTCCTCGATGGCGCGGCCGCCGCCGCGCACCGCAACGTATCCCATCTACGCCGCCTTCCCGTCGGCGAGCGCGAGCGCGCTCGTGCGCGGCACCATCACGGCGAAGCCGTCGCGGTCGACCAGGAGCACGTCGATCCCACAGGGGAACTCGTCGGCGCGCTCGGCGCGCGCCAGGGCCCAGTCGACGCGGTCGACGACGAAGCGGTTGGCCCCGTCCACGCCCGGCCCGCGCACCTCGACGCGGCAGAGGTCAGCCGGCGGCTTGGAGCTGCGCGCGCCCGCAGGCGAGCTCCGCCTCACGAGGGACTGCCCGAAGGACCGCACGTACTCGCAGCCCACGATCACGCTCGCCCCGCGCTCGGGGGCCAGGAGGTCTCCCGCGCGGGCGCCGAGGACGGCGCGGCGCGCCACGCTCGAGCAGGCGCGGCTCGTCACCACGAGGAAGTCCGCGTCAGGCGCGCCGCACGGGCGGGCGTGCGTCTCGCCGGCGATGAAGGACGTCGCCTCCGCATGGGCGGCGTCGACCACGCAGAACGTCGTCGCCTGGTCGACGAGCAGGCTCACCGCCTCGAACAGCGCCTCGCCGAGCGCGGCGGGCGCCGCGCCGTGCGCCTGCGGGCGCGCATCCACCTCAAGCCGCACGACCGTCCCCGGATACGCGCACGCGTCGAGCACGCGGCGGAAGTTGCGCTGGTGCCGGTGCAGCGCCTCCTCCCTCAGGGAGGCCCGCGAAGGTTCTTCTGTCATAGCTCCGCCTCCATCATCGAGAAGTCCACGCGCGTGGAGCAGACGCGCGCCTGCTCGCGCGCGCGGCGACGCGCGATGCCGCGCTCGGCCTCGCGCAGGCGCGCCTCCCACGTGCGGGAGAGCCCCTCGCCCATGCCGCCCGAGAAGGCGGCGTCGATCACGGCCAGGTTCTGCGCGAAGTGCCGGTCCGACCCCAGCACCATGCCCAGCCCCGTGTGCGCGCCCACCGACACGCGGCACGTGGTCATGAGCGCCTCGCCCAGGAAGAACTCGCACCCCTGGGCGGTCTCGCGCACGCGCACCATGACCAGCTCCTCGCGCGGCTCGTCGAGCACCGACACGTCGATCCCCGCCCGCCGCGCCTCGTTCTCCACGAAGAATGCGATCTCGGCGGCGAGCTCACCGCCCTCTTCTACCAAGGCGCGCGTGCGCCGGTAGCGATTCAGCATCTGCCGTTCCTTTCCTGTTTCCTGCTTCGTCACGCGCCGGCGCCCTGCGCCCTGCGCCGGCGCGTGACGTCGCGCTCGCGCCCTGCTTCCGCGCCCATGCCTTCCGCCTGGGCTTGCGCGCCGACGCCCGCGCGCTGCCCCGCACCCGCGCCCTCAGTGCGAGGTGACGAGGCGCGCCCGCAGGCGCGTGGCCGCCACCTCGAGCACCACGGCCACGGCGAGGCACAGATACGAGATCAGCCCCACCTCGTGGATGTCGTAGTAGAAGCCGCCGGCCAAGAAGAGCTGGTAGCCGATGCCGCCCGCGCCCGCCACGGCGCCGACCGCCACGGCGTTCACGAAGTTGATCTCGAGGCGCAGAAACGTCCACGACAGCATCTCGCTGGCCTTCTCGGGCACCACGCCGCGCATGACCACCTGCCACCACGACGCGCCCGCCGCGCGCAGAGCCTCGATGACCCCGGGGTCGACCTCCTCGAAGCTCTCCGAGTACGCCTTCACCAGGTAGGCCACGCTGTGGAACAGAAGCCCCGTGACCGCGGCCTCGGGCCCCAGCCCGATGGCCACCGAGAACACGAGCACCCACAAGATGGTGGGCACCGCACGCGCCACCGACATCAGCGCCTTGATGACGTTGCTCACCGCGCGATTCGACAGGTTCGACGAGGCCAGAAGCCCCAGGACGAACGCTATCACGGCGCCGATGAGCGTGGTGAGCAGGGCGAGCGCGAGCGACACGAACAGGCCCTCCACCACGTCGACCAGCGTGAAGTGGCCCGAGAGCCCCGGGGTGAGCATCATGGCGGCGAAGTCCTCGACCGCCTCGACGCACGCCGCGGGAAACGTCGCCTTGCCGAAGTCCATGGTGAGAAGCGCGAACGCGCTCACCGCGGCCAGCAGCGCCACCACCGCCATGAGCGCCACGTTCTCGCGGCTCGCCACGTGCACCTTGACGCCCCCCGAGCGGCCGAGGCGCGCGCCAGGGCAGGCACCCGCCGCAGCAGGCACCGCGCCCGCAGCCGTCGGCGCCGGGCGCTTCGCCGCACGTCCCGCCGCGCGCACGTCCTCCGACGTGCGATTCAAGCCGCGCCCGCTCACAGCATCCGCCTCCTCACGAAGTTCGACGTCATCTCGCATGCGATCACCACCACGATGACCGCCAGGATCACCAGCCCCGCGACGTCGTAGCGGAAGCTCTTGTAGTACACGTCGAACACGAACCCGATGCCCGTGCCCGTGAGGATGCCCACGAGCGTGGCGTCGCGGATGTTGGTCTCGATCATGTAGAGCACCCAGCTGATGACCTGCGTGATGGTGAGCGGGATCACCGCCTGGGCGATGATCTGGGGGTACGAGGCCCCCACGGCGCGCAGCGCCTCAACCGGGCCGCTCGCCGCCTCGTCGACCGTCTCCAGGAAGCAGCGCACGAGGTAGCCGAAGCTGGTGAACAGAAGCGCGAGGAACCCCGTGAACTCGCTCTGCTTGAACGAGAAGAGCAGCACGAACGTCCACGCCACCACGGGGATGTTGCGGAAGAGCGAGGCGATGCCGCGCGCCAGCAGCGGCAGCGGGCCGCCGAGGCCCACCGAGCGCGAGCCCATGACGGCGAGCGCGAAGGCGAGCACGGCCGCCACGCAGCTCGCCGCAACCGACACGAGCATGGTGGACCCGAGGGCCGGCAGGATCACGCCGAGCTTCTCCAATGACGCCGCCGACGGGGCGAACTCCACGATCAGCCACGCGAGGCCCGCGGGCACCTGGATGATCGCGTCGACGAAGCTGTAGTCCACGTACGCGGCGCAGACGGCGTTGAGCGCGAGGAACGCCGCCACGGCGGCCGCGAGGAAGAGCAGGCGCTTGCGGAAGAACGCCGCGGCCTGCGCCTCGGCGCTCCCCGCGGCGCCCGTGCGCGCGGCGCTCACGAGGGCCGCCACGTCACGCCACCCCGCTCGCGACGAGGGGCGCCGGGCGGGCGGCCGCAGCCGCGGCGGCGGCCCGCCCGCCTTCCGCCCCCTCGCCATCCGCTTCCGCTTCCGCAGGCGCCTCCGCCCCTGCGAGCGCCTCCGCTTCCGCGAGCCCTTCCGCCGCCGCGAGCTCCCCCGCTTCCGCAGGCTGCTGCGCGGAGTCGTGCTTGCCGTCGTAGATGGCCTTGACGGTCGCCTCGTCGAGCTCTGCGGGCACGCCGTCGAACACCTTGCGCCCGCCCGAGAGCGCGATGACGCGGTCGGAGTACTCGAGCGCGAAGTCAACCTGGTGGAGGTTCACCAAGCAGGCGATGCCCAGCTCGTCGGCCGCCCACCGCAGACGGTCCATCACCGTGCGCGAGGACTTGGGGTCGAGGCTCGCGATGGGCTCGTCGGCCAGCATGAGCAGCGGGTCCTGCACGAGCGAGCGCGCGATGCCCACGCGCTGCTTCTGCCCGCCCGAGAGCGAGTCGGCACGCGCGTAGGCGAAGTCGCTCAGGCCCACCTGCTCGAGCGCCTGGAACGCGCGGCGCTTCTCCTCCTCGGTGAAGATGCCCAGCGACCCGGCCAGGGACGACTTGTAGCCCAGCCGGCCCTGCAGCACGTTCTCCACGGCCGTGGAGCGCCCCACCAGGTTGTAGTGCTGGAACACCATGGCGATGCGGCGGCGCAGGGCGCGCAGCTCACGCCTGCTCGCGGTGCACACCTCGCGCCCGTCGAACGCCACCACGCCCGAGGTGGGGACCACCAGCCGGTTCACGCAGCGCAGAAGCGTCGACTTGCCCGCGCCCGACGAGCCGATGATGCTCACGAACTCGCCGCGACGCAGGCTGAACGTCACGTCATCGAGCGCGCGCGACCAGCCGTCGTAGCTCTTCGTGAGGTGGCTCACCGCCAGAAGAGGGCTTTCCTCTCGCATGGCCCGTCTCCCCTAGTTGCTGCTCAGCTTGCGGATGGGGTCATACCACGCGTCGTCGGTTCGCACGAAGCACTTCTTCTCCGAGTCCTTCTCGAAGATGCCCTTCGCGTTCTCGTCGTCGGGGTTGACGAAGATGCGCTCGTCGTTCGCCACGGCGTCCGAGCAGAAGTAGTCGATGATCTTGTTGCGGTCCTCGTCCGAGATGACGCCCTCGTTGAAGCAGAACGGCGCGTTGAGCACGGGCGTCGAGGCGATGATGGTGAAGCGCTTGCCGCGCACGGCGTCGAAGGGCGCCTCGGCGTCGGCCTTCACCTCGTACACCGAGCCGGGCATGTTGGCCTCGCCCGACACCAGGTTGAGGAACATGTCCACGTCGACGTCGTCGAAGGCGGCCACCTCGGCGTCGCCCGAGAGCAGGTTCACCGCCGAGCCCTGGTGCGAGTTGCCGAAGAGCACCTCGGAGAAGAACCCGCCGGCTTCGAGCAGCACGTCAGAGCTGTCGAGGCCGAACTCGCTCACGATGGCGGCGGAGGGGACCTTGAAGCCCGAGGTGGAGGTGGCGGTCACGAACGAGAACGACTTGCCCTTGATGTTCTCGATCGAGTAGCCCGCGCCGTCCTTGTACTGGTCGGCGTTCTCCTCGAGCACGCTGATGCGGCTGTAGTAGCAGGCGCCCTCGAGCCCGCCTTCCTCGTCGGAGTCGGTGAACGCCGCCTGCACCTGGGAGTTCTTCTTGTTCGCCTGCACGTAGCCCTCGGCGCCGAGCAGCGCCATGTGCGCCTTGCCCGTGGCGATCGACTCGATGGCGACGTTGTAGTCGGTGGTGGTGAGCAGCTCGGCCTTCCTGCCGCACGCAGCGGTGATGGCGGCGCCGATGGCCTCGCGCGAGGCGGTGAGGTCGCTGGCGGAGTTGTCGGGCAGCCACACCATGGTGACAGGCTCGCTGCTTGCGCCACCCTGCGCCGCAGAGCTGCTCGAACCTTCCTGGCTCCCTGACGAGCATCCCACGAATCCCCAGGTGAGCCCCATGAGTGCCAGAGCTGCCGTGCCCTTCACGAAGTGACGGCGGTCGATCGGTTGCGTCTCCATTCTTCACTTTCCTTCCTCGTCCCGCCTTGCGGGAGCGGGCCAGATGGCTTGTTGCGCCAGGCAAGCGGGAGTGGGAGGGGGACTCCGCTTGCGCCGGCATGGTGCCCATAGTAGGAGCGCCGTGTTTGAGGAAGGTCAAGTGCGCGCAAGGAAAGCGGACGAAGTTGGAAAAGATTCAGTCAAAGCCCAGGTGGACGAAGCGGCGATCACGCGTCGGGGTGGTTCCGCAGGTACTCTGCCAAGTGGGGTATGGCGAACGCTAACTCGCCCCTTCGCGGCGATCCCACGATGCCCTCTTCGATGAGCCGCGCACGATACGGCTGAAATGCCGAGTTCTCCACACCAAGGCGAACCCGCAGCTCGGAGCTCCTGCTCACCCCGTCATCCTGTGCCATGGCATGGAGGAGCGCCTTGTCACCGTCTGAAAGCGGCGCGAGCACCGGCCTGAACACGTTGTCGTCGAGGTCTGACAGGGCATCGCGCATCGCCCGCGCCAGGACCTCGTCGTCAACCACTTGGCCAGATGCGTGCTTCGCGAGGTAGTAGCCCACCAGCTGCACGAGATAGGGGAAGCCGCGCGTCTCTTCGGCCGCCTTCTCAAGCAGCGGCTCAGGGCAGTCAATCCCCAGCTCCCTGAAGGCATGCGCGTAGTAGATGCGCACGGCGGGAAGCCCGATGGGCTCAAGCCGCACTTTCCGAGCGCGATTGAGAAACGTGAGGATCTTGTCGTTGAGAACGCCCGACACGGCATGGGGAAGCCCCGCCATGGCAATGGCGATGTCCTTGCCCTCCCCCACCAGATGCTGATAGGCCGAAGCCACCTGCCGCATCGCCTCACACGACTGAGCCTCGTCGATAAGGATGAGCACGCCCTTCCCCACCTCCGCGAGCTTGTCGCAGAGAAGGGAGAGCTTGGTGCGAAAGCCGTATTGCGCATCGGTTGCGGGCGTGAACGTCAGCCCGAACGAAAACCCGAAAGCGCCCGCCTCGAACCCTTGCACTTTGCGATCGGAACCCTTGAAGAAGCGCGCGCCGTTTATCTGGATGGCCTCTATGATCTCCTGCGGCATGCTCTCGTAGGCGGTCACGCGCGCAACAACGTAGTCGAGGCGAGCAGCTCGCTCAGCAAGCTCAAGGAGGAGCGCCGTCTTACCCATGCCGCGCTGACCGAAGAAGAACGTGCAGCGTCGCTGGGAGCCAACAGGCTCGTGAAGCCCGTCGAGAAACTCCGCTATCACCCCGTCACGGCCGATGATCTCCTGGGGCCTGCTGCCAAAGGCCGGATGAAACAATGGGCGCTGCGCCATGGAGCTTTTATCATTCTTTATCATCGTTTATCATCCTTTATCTTCGTTATCTTTCTTTATCATTCGCAAGTACATTATAGCGAGAAGCAGCCGAGAGCCAAAGGAAGCAGATCATGCGCCGCGTTAAACGGTTGGCTGCACGTGGAGTTCGAAGGCCACCTTTGAGATCGTCTTCGAGAGACTCTTCATGAATTGTCAAAGTCCCGGCCACGCGCGGGCGCAAGTCCGCGCAGGCCGTCACAGCCAGTTGCGCAGATGCGCGCTATGTGGTATAAGAAACTATCTGGGCGCGCCCGAGGCGGGTCCACCCATCGGCGGGGAACAGTCCCCGCCATTTTTTCTGGCGCTTTCTTCATACCTACAACCCGTAGCACCTTGTTGAACGAGATCGTGTCGCCGACCGCCAAAGAAGCTCATGGCTGATGGCAGGCTCAAGACCACAGCACCCCATCGACGAAAAGCATCCCATCGACGAAAAGCGCCCCGGAGCCCTGGCCGCTCCGGGGCGCTTCGCATTGCCGACGCTCTGTCCGGCGCGCAAAACGGCGCCTAGAGCCTCCTAGTCCCTCCGGAACAGGTCGCGGGTGTACACCTTGCCCGCCACGTCGTCGAGGTCGGGGGCTCCGGCGATCGGCGCATTCCTCGACACCACGGTGTCAACGCGGAGATGGACGTGGAGTTCATGCGCCGTACGCGACCGACAACCTGACGCATGCCCGACGCCTTGAGCAGAGAGCTTGAGCATGGATCTTTATCGCAATCGTGAGATAATAAACAGGGCAAATTATCTTGAGCGAAAGCGAGAGCATGAGCGACACCATCAACGTCTACTGCGACGAGAGCAGGGTGAACTCAAACCCCAGCGAAGAGCACATGGTCATCGGCGGAGTGTCCTGCCCTACCGCGAAGAAGCGCGACATCGTGCGCGCCATTGACTGCCTGCGAGCAAAGCACGGAGTTCAGGGCGAATTCGGCTGGAAGACGGTGTCCCCGAGCAAATACGACTTCTTCCGAGACCTTGTCGATCTGTTCTTCGACGATCCCGACTTGAAATTCAGGTGCGTCGTCTCTAGCAGGCAGCACACCAACTTCGCAGACAGCGAAGATCAGTTCCAAAAGCTCTACTACCAGGTATTCAATAATTGGCTAGACAGGCGCTGTAAGCACCGCATCTTCATCGATCGAAGAATTGATGATCCTGAAAGAGTCGCAACTCTACGCCGCTGTCTCATCAACACATTCAAATTCGGGCAAAGCGTCCTATTCGTCGAGGAGGTCGAGTCAAAAGAAAACAACCTCGTCCAGCTTGCCGACCTCATCCTAGGAGCGGTCGGATACGCATGGAACGGACGCAGCGGAAGCAAAGCCAAAGAAGACCTCTGCACATACATTGCGCAAAAGCTTGGGGTCAGGACAATCGACCATTACAAAACCGGACCAAATGCTCGTAAGTTCAATGTGTTCAATTTCGGAGCGCAATAATGGGCTGGTCCATAGATGAGCTGGGGCACCTTGACCTCAACACCTGTTTCATGAGACGAGGCTACGACATGTTTGCCGTCGAAAGTCTCGCACGAGAGTATTACTTTGAAGAGCTCGTCGACCTGACGGCTTGGGACGGCACTGCGATTGAAGGCATGGACAGCGAAAACGAGTTCCTCCATCTTGTCTGCAAGCACGGACGCGGCAAACCGCCCCTGAACGCCCTCATGGATATCGACGTCGAACGCGTGCGTCGACTGCCCATTCTCAAAGCGGCCGTTACAGGCAAGCTAAACGCGGACGTGTATCGTCAGGTCCGCAAAAACAAGACCGTCGACAAAGTTGAAATCATCGTCAATGGCGAGGATGCTGACTATATCGTGGTCCTCGGCTGCGTTAAGGATCATTACGTTGTCCGCTCGGCTTATCCCGCAGACGAGACCTATGTTACGAAAGTGAAGAAAACCGGCGAGCTGGTCGAAAGAATCCGCAAAGAGCAGGATGGCGAAGCTCAATCGAGGACATAAAAAAGCCCCGGATATGGGGCACCGAGGCAGGCCAGGTCCAAAGCTATAAGCAATGGGCTCACATGAGATTATGGACTCGACAACGAGAAAAATCAATATCTTGGTGGCAAATGGTCATTCAACGACGGCGTAACTTTGATGGGGGCCATGCTCTCCCGATCTCCTACCAGCCCGTTCCGGCCATTCCGGAGTCGACGGCGGCAGCATAGCGCACCTCGGCCGACATGCCCGCCACGCTCGCGGCCGGCGG
>NZ_JAAKEE010000060.1:0-15069 GCF_011038995.1 Adlercreutzia sp. ZJ242 | reverse complement strand
TCCTTCTCCTCGGGGAACAGCATCGCCGCTATCTCGTCGTTGCTCATCAAGGAGACGTCGTCCCATCCGACACCCTTCTCGGTGGCCCGGTCCAGCACCTCCTTTATCGTGTGCGCCGAGATGTGCCGGGTGCGGGCGATCTCCCTCCTGGACATGTTCTTCGCGCTCAGCTCGATGATGAGCTTCGCACTGCTGTGCTTTGCCATGATGAACCTTCCTTTCTCGATCTGGTTGGCAATGCCAGTCGAGTATAGGAAGCGTGGCTCTGCTTGAAATCGCGGTGTTGGAGGTTATGCGGCTCGTCCTGAAATCGGGTGTTGCCCGCTATGAAATCGATGTGGCTGAAAATTGGAAATAATCAATAACGGCCTTTTCTCATCCAGAATCACCTGGGGCGCTCCCATGATCGACAACCCTGGAAGATCGAGGCCGCGTTCGCTCCGCGCTCAGCATGCGCATGAGGGGCTTCTCCGATACGTGGATGCTCTCGAGCATGGGAGCCGACATCGACTACGGCACCTTGGCGGAAGCTGTCGCGGCAACCGCGAAGACGAGAGGCCATGGCGTCACGCTCGCGGATTGCCAACCGGTTGCCGATGCCCTGGCGGTAGGCGAGGGCATCGACGAGCATCGGGAAAGACGCCGGAGCGGGGGCAGCCGGCTAATCGTCTTTGCGGCTTCGAAACCAGCTCAATGCGGCTATCGCCGTGACGGCGAGCGACGTGGCGCAGATGCCGGTCCATCCCGCTTGCGTCCAGATGAAGCCCGAGGCGGCGCTTCCGATCGCGCTGAAGACGAAGTTGCTGAACACGAACGCCGTGTTGAGGCGGCTGCTCTTGGCGGGATCGAGAGACATCGTGCGCAATTGGTTGAGCGTGCTGATGCCTTGTACGCCGAGCGAGTAAAGCGCGGCAGCAATAACGATGAGCACGATGGATCCGCTGGCAAGCAAAGCGACCAGCATGCTTACGAAGGACAATGCGATGAAGACTCCGACGGCCTGCATGCCGATGCCTCTGTCCTGAAGCCTGCCGACCCATACTGAGCCGGCTGCTCCCGTTATGCCCGCGAAGCTCACGAGCCCGATCTGGAACGTGTTGAAGTTGAAGGGCTCTCCTCCGAGCAGGAATGTGACGGCATTCCAGAAAAGGCTGAACACCACGCCGAACACGAGGCCGTTGGCGATGAGGATCCATTTGAGCGGACGGTATTGAGCTACCGCTTTGAACACATCGGCGACAAGGATTCCGTAGGCAACCTTCTCCTTGGGGGGCAGCTTGGGAAGGCACTTCCAGAGGACGGCCATGAGCAAGAGGTTCAACGTGGCGGCAATGCCGTAGATCGCACGCCAGCCCAAGATGTCAGCAACCAGCCCGCTAACAGAGCGTGCGACGAGGATGCCGAGCATGATGCCTGCCGTGACGGTGCCCACGACTTGACCCTGCTGCTCAGGGTCAGCCAGATCGCGTGCCATGGGGATGATGATCTGACCCGCCACAGTTGTGATGCCCATGGCTGAGAGCGAAAAGGCGAGCAAGATGAAGCTGGGGCTCAAGGCGCATGCGAGAAGCGATGCGGCGACGAGGGTCATCACGGTGCTGATGAGCTTGCGACGGGGGCAGATGTCTCCTAAGGGAACGATGAGCAAGATGCCGAGCGCATAGCCGATCTGGGTTGCGGTGATGAGCAGGCCGCTGTCTGCTACGGTCACGCCGAGGTCGCTGGCGATCTGCACGAGCAGGGGCTGCGCCCAGTAGAGGTTTCCGATAGCCAGCCCCGATGCGACGGTGAGCAGGATGACCAGCGGCATCGTCAACTTGAACTTCGCGTTATCCATGATGGTCGCTACAGCTCCCTTCTCAGCTTCTTTGCCTCGCTCTCGGTGGTGGCCATCCCGAGGTAGGCGAGGCCGTAGAGCTCGCAGAACTTCTTGATGGAGTACTCGCCAGCCTCGATCATCCAAGGAGCAGGTGCAGCTCCTTGGTAGAGGAGGGCCAGGCGCTTCCCCCTGAAGCGGCGGTGGTCGAGCGCCCCGTAGAGGCGGTCGAGCAGAGTGCGAACCAAGCCGCTCAGGTTGTGCCAGTATACCGGCGACCCGATGACGATGGTGTCTGCGCCATCCATGGCGGCGAGCACTTCGTCGAGCTGGTCGTCGCCGAAGCGCTGACCGTATCCGTAGACCTTGTAGTCTACGAGGTTCAACGTGTCATGCGCGGTTCCTTCGAGGAGGGCTTTGGCCAACCGTGCCGTGTTCCCGCTCCTGTTGGGGCTTCCGTTTATGAAGAGCGTGGTCATCTTCGTCCTTTCGGCATGCGATCGATTCGAGATGAACGGATTACTGATACTTCACCTCATAGGTGTCGCGCGTGTCGTTGAGGGCCCAGAAAGCCTCCGCGATGTTGTCGGCTGCAAAGTGCTCGTTGCCGCCGATGGTTCCGCAGACCATGACGGTTCCAACGTAGATGCCCTTGTCCGCGAGCTCCTGGTTCTTCTCAAGCGCGAGGTTGCGGAGCGCGGCCTTGTCCATGGAGAGAGCCACGAAGCCCGGATACGGCGATTCCGCGAAACCGCCCCCGGTGAGGATGACAGAGCCCTGGTTCTCGGCGAACCCAGGAGTGGCGAACTTCTGGATCGTTTCGTAGGCGCCTGCCACGTCGGTCGCAAAGTGCCTCATGACGTCTTCCGCAGTGAGCGGGTCCTCATCCAGAGAGGTGATGCCGACGTTGTACACCACCACGTTCGGATCGCCGTGATCTGCGTGGATCCGGTCTATCGCCTCGTCGTAGCCCTTGATGTCAGTGACGTCGGCGGCATATGCCGAAGCAGGTATCCGGAGCTCCTCGAACTCCTTCTTGTACGCATCGAGGCTCTCCTGGCTCCTCGATACGAGCACGACCTCGTATCCTTCTTTGCCGAATCGCCTCGCGACGGCGTTGCCGAGGCCAGGACCTGCGCCGATAACCACGATCTTCCTTGTCATAGCTGAGCTCCTTCTTCTCGAGGACAGACCTTCCATCCAAAGTGTCTAATCAAGTGACTAGTCAAATCTAGTCTTTACGCAGCACGTGGGGAATGGTTCAATAGGTTAAATGGCTTTAACCTATGGTTAACGTATTCGACATCAGGAGACTGGCGATGCTCAATCGGCGGATAGGCACATTCATAGTCGTCGCGGAATCCGGCAGCTTCTCGCTTGCGGCCAAGCAGCTCTTCGTCTCCGCCGTGTCAGTCAAGAAGCAGATGGACTCTCTTGAGGCCGAGGTGGGGGTCAAGCTCTTCCACAGGACGAACCGCGGAGTCGGGCTGACGGACGCCGGGAGGATCCTCTTGGATGCGGCGAAGAGGATGCGGCAGATGTCCGATTCGACGCTTCGTGAGATGAGAAGAGCGTCTGAGGCGGAGAAGCCCATGGTCAAGGTCGGGACGTCGCTCTTGCGCCCCTGCTCGCGCCTTCTTGACATCTGGTCCCGAAACGACATGGACGCGGATTACGGGATAGAGATCGTCTCGTTCGATGACGGGACGGAGCTGGACTCCGTGATAGGGGAGCTGGGCTCGCGAATCGACTGCTTTCTGGGGCCGTGCGACGCGCCTGCATGGCATGAGATGTGCAACGTGCTCAAGCTCGGCTTCTACGAATGCAAGATCGCGGTGCCGAGGAGCCATTCGCTCGCATGTGAGTCCGCCTTAACCTGGGATGACCTCAGCGGCCAGTCCCTCATGCTCGTGAAGCCCGGCTCGTCGCCGGTTCTGGACTCCATACGCTCCGAGATCGAAAGCCATCACCCGGGCATCGAGATCGTCGACACGCCGAGCTTCTACAGCATCGACACCTTCAACGAGTGCGAGCGCAGGTCCATCCTCCTCGAGACGCTCGACGCTTGGGACAACGTGCACCCCGGCTTCGTCTCGATTCCCATGGACTGGTCCTATCGCGTGCCGTTCGGGCTGCTCTACTCCAAGAATCCCTCGCCTGAGATGGAGCGATTTGCGAGCGGGCTAAGCGACGCTCGCCGGACTTCTTCGTGACCGCTGCTCCTTCATGGGTCAAAGTCGAGGAGAAGCACCTGCTCAGAGCAGCTGATGCCAATTGCCGCGCGGGCCGCGCGCCCCGCGAGCGCTTCCCGGCCGCGTGCATCGCGAGCGCTTTCCGGCAGCGCTTCCCGACCGCGTGCATCGGTGGCGCTTCTCTGTGCTTCGATGCGTCAGAGCAGGAGAGCCAGGCACACGACAGCGGCGACCGTAATCATCAGAGCTCTCAGGCTCCCTTTAAGACGGGTTGGAATGCCGAGGTCTTTGAGCAATGACTTGGCGCCCACAAAACTATGCCAAGTCAGCAACGCGACGACAGCGAGCAGAAAGCACCGTGCCTCGGGCGTTCTGCCTGTCAGGCCCGCTGTCACATGGATCAGCGCGGCGGTAAGCAGCATCCCGCCGCTTGCCCATTTGAGAACGAGGTGCATTCTCTTGCGGCTGCTGGGCGGTCGTTGCCTGTCTGTCAGCATCGAACAGCTCGTTGCTGCCGAAAGCCCGATATGGGCGCCAGCCACGCTCACGGCAACCCACACCACCCATGCCAGGTGATCCGAGAGCCCGAAACGGAGCCAAAGCGTGCCCACGATTGCATGCAGGAAGAATGCCGCGACGAGCATCGCGGCAGCTAGTCCGTTCACCCTGCGGAGCCTCATGCGAAAGGACCTCGCAGAGCTTCGGGAAATGCGGAAGGCAAGGGGCTTCGCTGTTGAGTCAGGTGGCACATGCCGCTTGCCGCTCCTCGTTTCATGGTCCAGCCTCCTTGGATTTCAAGGGGAAGTATATCATCCATATCTAAGGATAACCAATCGACGCAGTAGAATCCGCTCGGCTTCGCGGCGGTTCGTCGCGTTTCGTCACAGATCGCGGGATTCCCAAAGCACAACGTCGCTGGTAGAGGAGGCTGACGAGAGACAACGAGGCGGAACCGCTTTCGCGACTCCGCCTTGCAAAACCTCGAAGGTTTTTCTATCTGGTCTCCGAGCTTGGCGGGTCGCCGCTGTCTCCCTCTCGTTCCGCAAGCATTCACGCAAACGCCTGGAAGGCGGCGTATGACACGAAGCGTGCCGCCGACGTGACGAAACGTGTCGCCGGTGTGATGAGGCGCGTCGCCGGTGTGACGTCGCGGCTCTTTCCGGACCCGCCAACGCCTCCTACCTTCGACCTCGCATCAAGGCGAGACGAAGGGACGTGGTGCGCATGCAAAACGCAAAACAGGGAAGAAGAAGAGAGCTTCTCGCAGGGTTGGCGCTGCTGGCCGTCTTCGCGCTCTGGACCGCGCTGGTCCAATGCGTGGACGTGCGGCCTGTCGGCCAGAACGGGACGGACGTCGGCTTTTCGACGCTCAACGTGTGGTTTCACGAGCTGACGGGCGTGCACTGGGGAGTTTACCTGGTCACGGACTGGCTCGGCCTCGTGCCGATCGCGGTCTGCCTGGGGTTCGGGGCGCTGGGCGCCGTGCAGCTGGTCAGGCGCAGGAGCCTGCTTCGGGTGGACGCTGACCTCCTTCTGCTCGGCGTCTATTACGTCCTCGTCATCCTCGGGTACCTGGTCTTCGAGATGATCCCGATCAACTACCGCCCCATACCCATAGACGGGATGATGGAGGCGTCGTATCCTTCTTCTACGACGCTTCTGGTCCTGAGCGTCATGCCGACGCTGAAGTACCAGGTTGACCGCAGGGTGAAGAGCCCCGCCCTCAGGGGCGCCGCGACGGCGTTCGTGGCCGTGTTCTCGGCGCTCATGGTGCTCGGGAGGCTGGTTTCGGGCGTCCACTGGGCGACGGACATCGTCGGGGCCGTCCTGCTGGCGGCCGGGCTATTCGCGCTGTACCGGTCGGCCGTCGCATGCGCAGATCGCAGAAGGGGCAAGCCGGACGAGGAGGAACGAGGATGGAGTTTAGCGAGAAGCTGCAGGAGCTGAGGAAGGCGCGCTCGCTCACGCAGGAGGAGCTTGCCTGCGCGCTCTACGTCTCCAGGACGGCGGTGTCGAAGTGGGAGTCCGGCAGGGGCTACCCGAGCATCGACTCGCTCAAGGAGCTCTCCCGGTTCTTCGGCGTGTCGATAGACGAGCTCATATGCCCGGGCGAGATCATCGTGGCGGCGGAGGAGGAGAAGAGGGAGCTTGCCGGCAGGTACCGTTCGCGCATCTGCGGCGCGCTCGACGTGCTCCTCGTCGTGCTTCTGCTCATACCCGCCTTCGGCAACGGCGCGGACTCCACCGCCGCCGTGGCATTGATCGGCCTGACTGGCGTCAGCTCCTGGCTGAAGGCCGTGTTCGCGGCGCTCATCTGCGCCACGGCTCTGGAAGGCGTGCTCGGACTGCTCGCGTCCAACCTGGGCAAGCCGGCGTGGAGCAGGCGCTTGCTCGCGGCGGGCATGGTCCTCTCCACCGCGAGCGTCGCGGTGTTCATCGCCTCCAGGCAGCCGTACGCGGGAATCATCTGCTTCGCCCTCCTCGTGGCGAAAGGCTTCTTCATCTCCCAGGGGAAGTAGGTCGGTGCTGACGTACGTTCATTTGCGCACTGGAATCAGGCGTGTCGTCGTAGGGGGTGCCCTCTTCGACGAGCTCTGGGAGTTTGCCGAAGAGCCGAAGAAGGTGGTCGCCGCGCCGGGTGCGCTTTCCGTTTGCGCCCGTAGCTGACCTGCGCTTTGCAACTGACGGGCGCCGAGAGGGCGTGAAAAAGCAGCCTGCGGTTGGTGGATCGGGGCGGACCCTCGGCGTATCGTCAAGCCAGTCCTCATATCCGACAGACGCCGACCTCATCTGTCGCGCCACCCGTCGCCCTACTGCTTCGCCGCGTGAGAGCGCGCGGACGCGCCTGCGGACGTATAATGGGGCGACGCCGACGAAAGGAACCGCGTCCATGAGCTTTCGCGACAACCTGCGGCACCTGCGCGCCGCGCATGGCATGACCCAGGAGCAGCTCGCCGTGCTCCTCGGCGTGAGCCGCCAGTCAGTCACCAAGTGGGAGTCCGAGCGCGCCTATCCCGAGATGGACAAGCTGCTAAGCCTGTGTCAGATCTTCGGCTGCTCGCTTGATGATCTGGTGCGGGGCGATCTCGTCGCCGTCGCGCCGCCGGCGCTCTCAGACGCCGCTATGCCCGCTCCTGTCGACGCCGACGAGCGCAGCGAGCCGCCCGCTCTGCGCCGCCGGGGCAGGCGCATGGGCATGACCTGCGGCGCCATCGTGCTCGCGTCCACTGCGCTCGCACTCGGCATGCTGCTCGCGCCGTTCGCCATGGGCGCCGCTCCCAGCCACGCTTGGGGCGAGGCCGGCGTCGTCTTCGCAACGTTCTGCCTCAGGTTCTTCTGGCTTCCCTGGGTCCTGGGCGCCGCGGCCTGCACCGTAACGGTCCTCTTCGCGCATTCTGCCGAAAGTCGATAGACGGCAGGCGAGGAGAAGGACTTGACGCCTCAGGAAGAGAGCCAGCAGCCGAAGGAGGAAGGGTTCCAGGAAAAGGAAGACTCCGGGAAGACTCCGCCCTGCCTGCTGAGCGTCTCGGCCGTGCTATACTCTGCAGCGACGGGAGGTGCTTCGACATGGAAGTCGTGTATACGTTCGATGATCTTCGAAACTTGGTGAAGCCCATTCTCGACCGCTATGGCGCTGAGTCCGCCCTGCTCTTCGGCTCGTACGCGCGCGAGGAGGCGACTCCTGAGTCGGACATCGACCTCCTCGTGAGGGGAGGCGAGCGGTTCGTGCCGACGAACATCTTCGCCATAGCCGACGACCTCTACAACGCGTCGGGCAAGCGCGTTGACG
This sequence comes from Adlercreutzia sp. ZJ242, assembly GCF_011038995.1. Classification (NCBI taxonomy): domain Bacteria; kingdom Bacillati; phylum Actinomycetota; class Coriobacteriia; order Eggerthellales; family Eggerthellaceae; genus Adlercreutzia; species Adlercreutzia sp. ZJ242. The sequence goes on along the minus strand of NZ_JAAKEE010000060.1, from coordinate 7,271 downwards.
TCTACGAGGAGTCGGAGATACGCGAGGGCTCTGACCTGATGAAGCGCATCCACGCCGATGCGCGGGTGATCGCATGACCCCGTCCGACCTGCGAAAGGTCAAGCGCATCCTCTCCTTCGCAGACGATCTGCATGCCATGATGGAGGAGAGGGGCATTACGCGCGAGCTGGTTGAGTCGGATCAGTTCGTTCAGTGGGCGGTTACCACGCCGCTCTACAACATCGGCGAGTATGTGTCGCATCTCTCGAAGGAGACGAGGGAGGCCCATCCCGACATCCCTTGGTCGAAGGTCGCGGGTCTTCGCCATCGCCTCGTGCATGACTACGAGAACACCAAGTGGGACATCGTGACTCAAGTCCTCTTCGACGAGCTCTGGGAGTTTGCCGATCAACTGAGGAAGCTGGTCGGCAGCTCTGAGTGCGACGAGGCTGATCCTGACGAGGCGGAATGTGGCGGAGTCCAGTGCTAGTTGAAGTAATTCGAATCGAGGAACCGCTTGAGGTTTGCACTGAGCTGAGGTGCATGAGCGGGAGGGCTGGGCGAACTCTACGCCGTTTAAGCTGAGGAGCTTCCCGCTGTCCAGGTGGTGGGCGAGGTTGTAGATTGGGCGAATTCACTCATCAATAGAATCCGTCAGGCGGATTAAGACGGGTGTCTTGCGATGCGCCTTCGGCTTGAAGCGCAGAATTGTCAGCATTGTAGCCAGGCTATTCGAAAATGCTTCTCGCGTTAATCGCGGGTGTTAACTCAGCGTGGGCTCTCTTTGAAATCGGGGTTTCGCATCGAATCCATATGCTTGGTTGATTGTCATCGCTAGAGCCAATCGCCTCAAAAGCCCGTCAGTTGCAAAAGGGTCACGGGCGGCGCAGGTTTGATATCAAAGGCGGTAGTTACGGCTACCGCCTTTTCTTTAGGATCGTGACCCTGAAGAAAAAGATGACAGAATCAAGCCCGATCATCTTTTTCATGCTTTATTCCGCTTGCGTGAGATGAATTACTTTGCATCCCGGTTAACAATGAACTCTGAGGAAACATCTGAAGCCCTCTCCATATTCTTATGGAAGTCGCGGTTCTCCTCAGCCTTTGCGCTGTTGTCAAACCAATTCTCAGCGCGGATCAAGAGAGAAGTGTCCTCGTTCGGCCCTACGAAACGCGCCCTCAAGCCATTCTTATTACATTCGATCGTGTCAAATAGACGGCCTTTGATATATTCGAGAACATCAATCTTCTCAGTGAAGGAATACTGCTCAGCGGGCTTGTCGAGATAATCCTCGATAATCTTGGAACCAGCAAAGAGGCCGTCAATCCTAGACTCAACCAACGAGAGCAGCTCATCAAAGTACTCATGAGAATAGTCAGCTTTATCCTTCAAGAGGCTCTTCAGGTAAAGACCCTCGGACGCCATGGAGATGATGTCAGGATGGTCATCAAGGACGTCGAAGGCAAATAAGAAATGGGTCAGTATTTCCTCTTCCGTTGCGTCATCTGCAACCTTTGAAAGCTCAATCTTCTGATCGAGAGAATAATAGGAGGCATCGCGTACATCATCCACAAACCCAGACTTAATAATCCTCGCAGACTCTGCAGCCTGCTCCTCCAAGATCCAGAAATCAGGGTCGGTGCTTACCACGAAAGGAAGCTTCCTATCCTGTGCAAGCTGGCGCAGGCACATGCCCACGTATGCAGACATATTCAGGCCCATTCCCGTAAGGACAGTCTCAGCCGATTCTTTCACAACGCTGTCGATCTTCACGTTCATGAGTTGGGTTGCATTGTTGCTCTTCATTTCCTTCACCTTTCGCTTTCAGAATTAGTTTATCCGGTGATTACCTGATTTGGGATACGCGGTGGTGGAAAGCCGAAGAGAAAGGAGTTGTGCGTATCCCAAATCAGGTAATCACCATGCTTCCCTTTCGGTGTCTCTATTATAAAGACATAGTAAATAAAAAGTCAAGAAATTTTCTTTATAATACTTTCTATCAATTTGCATTCACAATGAATATCCTTCTACCACCCCATATTCAACTTCCTTGGTTTTTAAAGAACCCACTTCAGCAGGGTGAACTCGAAGTCCTCAAGATCTCCTTTATCGCGATACCTACAAAGCTTCCCAAAACATATAGCGTGTTCCTCTGGGAGAGATAGTGTTGTCTGCGGTTTTTTGCTGCGTCGGTCTTGCAATTATCTGGAATCGGTATCGGTGCCGAGCCACCGAAGAACGAGAATGCGTGCACATGCGCCGTCGCTCACGACTCCTCACCCATGTCGGGGAATGCCTCGGCGAATGCGTACTGCGACCACGGCAGGCATGCAACGAAGACCCACACTTTCTTGGCAGGCCCGTGTCTGGGCTGTAGTGCTTCATGCGGTTACCAGTCCAGTCAACTTCTATCTTCTCTTCTATCTTCTCGCCACACTTGCAGCCAACACGCATCGTGAAGGCGTTGGCCTCGGCCCACTTACGCTGTCTCGGGCAAAACGCCGAGTACTGGTATGGCTCGCCGCCTGAGGCGACGGCCTCATTTTGAATTCACCCCATTTTCGCAGGTCTGGAAATTGGGTTTTCCTAGGAAAACGGTATGAAGCCAATTCTCTGGCGATGCTGCGATTCTGGGCGGCTCCGAAACTGTTTTGGCAAGGGATTTCTGCTCGATCCTGTAGCATCAGATGTCGATTACGGGCTGTCGAAGGGACACGATCGTGGCATGGAGCGTCCAGTTATTGCTATTATGTTAAAGCTGCTTTAGCATAATTGCATCATGAAGGCGATGCCCGACATAGAGAGGCTTCGCGAGGTCGCTCTCGACCAGCACGGGCTCGTCATCTCTTCCCGGGTCGAGGAGGCGGGGTGCCCCGCCCGTCGCTGACGACATCGCGACAGCTGCGACGACTATGGGGCGCGAGCGAGCGCGTCAGGTCGCATCTGGGGATCTGCGGCAGGGGCGCACCTCAGAAGACGAGGCGTCTAGGATCGAAGAGAAGCTCGACTGTGAATAGGAGGCCGAACAGTATGTGCCATTCCGCTATCAGCATACTGATAGAGGCATTGAAATCCAAAGGGGAAATCACGCCTTTGGAGAAGGATATTTTGGATACATGCAATGAGCTGAGCAAAGACCCATTCGATATGGAATCCGCCAAAAGACAGGTTGCCCTCAATGATGCAAACCATAGTGATGTCTTTTTCAGAATTGCATCACTGCCAACAACTGTCCCAAAATCATACTACGACTTAACTGAAGACGATGTCCGATATAACCTTGACAATCAGCTTGCCATGCTGGTGGAAAAGGAACGGAGTATATCGAATGGCGACAAATGAGATGCATGTCGGCGTCTTGGCTACATCGATGCCACTTGATGAAATGAACATCGAGGAGCAAGTGCGCCAGCTTCGCTCTCCGAACAGCGAAGAGGCCTACCAGGCGCTGAGGCCGTTTCAAGAGACAGGCGGTTCGAGTGATGCAGCTTGTGCGCACATGGACGATTCGTCGAGATGATGCGTGATTCCAGCTCCTGCGTCCAGACTCGCGGCTGTTCCTGATCGCCCGCAACGCCAGGAGGGACGAGCTGGGCAGGATTGACGAGGTTATTGGGGAGTACCTGGGGCACGCGACCGACGAGAGGCCCATCACGGCCTGCCAGTGTATGAAGTCCATCGTGTAACTGGCTGAGGCCAAGCCGAACCTATCAGCTCGAATCGTTGACGCGCTGAGGCATGCGGACGTCTCGAAGTGCCCCGAGAGCATGCACCCCCCCCTCGTCCAGGGAGACATCCGAGAAGCGCTGATCGCCTTGGACTCAGCGAGATGATACGGTGAATGTGCAGCTTCAGTTCAGTGTCTTATTTATTCGAATCGGGTGACAAAAAGCGTACCGCAATAAGCTACGTGGCACCAAACAACACGCCTTGGAATGGTGTAACCACAGAGTGGGAATATAAAGCCCAGGCCAAAGCCGTAATTAACTATCATTGTCTCCGATGGTGACGACCGAGACGAATGCCGACATCGCGTCGATCCACCACTGCATGTCGCTCATTGTGTGCTAGGGGAAGCTTTTGCTTTGGCTCGGACCCGACTACTGGGTTCGTCTCTAGGGCGGCGGTGTTGAAATGGGATTCTGGCAGGGGCTGCCCGACCTCTGATATAGAAAGCTTGAGGTCTTGAGGCGCGCGAGCGCGCGGGGGCGGCGGGATTTCCTATAATAGACGCGTTATCGAGAACGAATGACCTGCCGCGGGGCGCCGGGGGAAGCGGGCTTGCGCTCGCCGGATGCGCGCGGCTTGCCCTTAAGGATAGACATGACCTCAGAAATCATCATCGTGCGCGGCAACAACACGCTTGCCGGCGACGTGAGCGTCGCGGGCGCGAAGAACTCGGCGCTCAAGCTGATGGCGGCGTCGCTGCTCGGGCAGGGCGTCACCACCCTGCACAACGTGCCGCTCATCTCGGACATCAGCCTCATGGGAGAGGTGCTCAAGCGCCTCGGCGCCACCGTCGAGCGCCGCGGGCACGACCTCGTCATCGACACGCAGCCCGTCGACTCGTGCGAGACGCCCTACGAGCTCGTCTCGAAGATGCGCGCGAGCATCTCGGTGCTCGGGCCGCTCATCGGACGGTTCGGCGAGGCGCACGTGGCCATGCCCGGCGGCTGCCAGATCGGCGCGCGCAAGATCGACATGCACCTCGTGGGGCTCGAGGCCCTCGGCGTAGAGTTCAGCATCGACCACGGCGTGCTCGTGGCGCGCACGCCGAACGGCCTTGTCGGCACGCACGTGATGCTCGAGTTCCCCAGCGTCGGCGCCACCGAGAACCTGCTGATGGCGGCCGTGGTGGCCGACGGCGCCACGTATCTGGAGAACGCGGCGTGCGAGCCGGAGATCGAGGACCTGGCCTGCATGCTCAACGCCATGGGCGCGCGCGTGAGCGGCGCGGGCACCTCGCACATCGAGATCCAGGGCGTGCCGCTCGCCGACCTGCACCCCTGCGAGCACACCACGGTGGGCGACCGCATCGAGGCGGGCACCTTCCTCGCGGGCGGCGCGCTCACGGGCGGCCCTGTCACGGCGCACGGCATCAACCCGGCGTATCTGCGCATGGCCATCATGAAGCTGCGCGCCATGGGGTGTGAGGTCGAGACGGGCGAGGACTGGGTGCGCGTGAGCCGCGCGGGCGACCTGGTGTGCGCCGACATCCAGACGCTGCCGCACCCGGGCTTCCCCACCGACCTCCAGGCGCAGTTCATGCTGCTCGCGGCGCTGGCCGAGGGCACGTCGGTCATCACCGAGAACGTGTTCGAGAACCGCTTCATGTTCGCCGCCGAGCTCATGCGCATGGGCGCTGACATCACCATCGACGACCACCACGCGCTCATCCGCGGCGTGGCGGGCCTGCAGGGCGCCCCGGTGTCCTCGACCGACCTGCGCGCCGGCGCGGCGCTCGTGCTCGCGGGCATCGTGGCCGACGGCGAGACGCGCGTCCACCGCATCGAGCACATCGACCGCGGCTACGAGGACTACGTGGGCAAGCTCGCCAGCCTCGGCGCCGACGTCGAGCGCGTCCCTGACGGCTCCGCGCGTTAGGACGTCCATGCTCGGCAGGAAGAAGGGCTTCAGCGCCTCCCAGTCCAAGCGCATGTCGAAGCGCATGCAGTCGTCGACCGTGGGCTCGCACGTGGTGCGCGACGCGCCCACGCGCCGCGGCAAGCACGCGCCGTCGAACGCGTCGAGCGTCGACTTCGCGAACATGCGCCGCGCGAACAAGGCCACGCGCGGGTACGTGCGCCACGTGGGCACCTCGGCGCAGAGCGGCGAGAGCGACAGCGCCTACTCGCGGCGCGTGTCGCGCCTGGGCTACGTGCAGGAGATCCAGCGCAAGGCGCGCCATCGGCGCATCCTGTTCTTCGCGCTCGTGGCGGTGCTCGTGGTGGCCGTGGCCGCGGGCGTGGGCGCCTACACCTACTTCAGCTCGTCTGACTCCAAGCTGGCGCTCGGCTCCTCGAACGCCAAGGAGGCGCTCGTCGCCCCCGCGGAGGGCGAGCCCTACTACGTGCTGTGCGCCGCCGAGCTCGGAAGCGCGGCGAAGGCGCGCGGCGCGGCCACCGACGCGTACCTGCTCGTGCGCGTCGACGAGGGCGCGCGCGTCTTGAGCTTCGCGTCCATCCCCGCCAACCTCGACGTGCGCCTGTCCGACGGCAAGGACCACCCGCTCTACGACGCGCGCGGGCTGGGGGGCGACGCCGAGCTCATCAGGCAGGTGGCCAAGCTCGCCGAGGTGGACGTCGCGCACTTCGCGGCCACCGACGAAGAGGGCCTGTCCGGCATGGTCGACGCCGTGGGCGGCGTCGCGCTCACGCTCGCCGAGGAGGTCGACGACCCGCGCGCGGGCACGGTCGTCCTGCCGGCGGGCGAGCAGACCCTCGGCGGCGACGAGGCGCTCGTGTACCTGCGCGCCCTGAACTTCTCGGGCGGCTTCGACGCGGCCTCGGCCAACCGCGTCGCCTTCACGCTCGCGCTCGCGCAGCGCGCGCTGGCCTCCGAGGGCCTGAGCTTCGCGTCGCTCGTGGGCGAGGCGGGCGACTACCTGAGCTGTGACTTCACGTCGAGCCAGCTCATCGCGCTCGGCGATGCCCTGCGCCCGCTCGACCAGGTGACGACCTACGTCTGCGCGCTCCCCGGCTATGCGACGGACGCGGCCGAGCCGCTGTTCGAGTACTACGAGGACGAGTGGGCCGACATGCTCGCGCGCTTCAAGGCGGGGGAGGACCCGGCGATCGTCGACAGCTCGGCTGCGGGCGTGAACCCGGCCGAGGTCACCGTCGAGGTGCGCAACGGCGCGGGCACCACGGGCGCGGCAGGGCGCCTCGGCGAGATGCTCGCCTCCGCGGGCTTCAAGGTCGAGGGCACCGGCAACGTCGACGACGGCACCGTCTACCCCGAGACGTTCGTCATCTACAAGGACGGGGCCTACGAGGGCGCCGCCAAGGCCGTCGCGCGCGCCGCGAGCGGCGGGCGCGTCATCAACGGCGGCGACTTCTACACCTTCGACACCAACGTGCTGGTCATCATCGGGAAGGACTGGATGCCCGTCTCGTGACGGACGGGGTTTCTCGCGGCCGCGCGCGGCGGCGTCGGCTATGATAGAACCCAAGTTTTGCAGATAAAAGAGACTTTTTATCCCATGTGACCTGGGCAAACAGCCTCTCTTCTCATGACGTTTTCTGTAGTGGAACAGCCTAGCTTCTCGGTTTTTTCACAACCGACATCACCT
>NZ_JAAKEE010000059.1:0-15229 GCF_011038995.1 Adlercreutzia sp. ZJ242 | reverse complement strand
GGCCTCGGCGGCCTCGAGCGCCGCCGCGGCGGCGCGCTCGCGCTCCTCGGCGTCGTCGACGAGCGACACCGCCTCGCGGGCGGCCTCGCGGGCGGCGAGCACGTCGTCCATGCGCGGGCCGTACGCGCGCAGGAGCCCCTGCATCGCCGCCGCGCGCTCCTGGGCGCCGGCCAGCTCGTCGTAGTCGCACTCCACGCCGTCGCGGTAGCTGAGCGCCTCGCGGGCCACGTCCTCGAGCACGTAGCCCGCCTCGCGCAGCGACTGCGCGAGGGGCTCGAGCGCCGCGTCGAAGCGCGCGCCCTCCTCGAGCGCCGCCGTGGCGCGGGAGAGGCCGTCGAGCGCGCCCGAGTCCCCCGAGAGGCCCTGGTAGGCGCCGTCGGCCGCGCGCGCGAGCGCCTCGGCGTGCTCGGCGCGCTCAAGGTAGGCGACCAGCTCCTCGTACTCGCCCGGCGCCGGGTCGACCGCGTCGATCTGGCGCAGCGTGAAGCGCGCCTCGTCGAGCTGCGCCGCCGACGAGGTGCGCCCCTCCCGGATGCGCGCAAGCTCGCGTGACGCCGCGGCCGCCTCCGCGAAGGCCGCGCCGTACGCCGCGGCCGCGGGCCCCACCTCGTCGTGCGCCCAGGCGTCGAGGAGCCCCGCGTGCGCGGCCGGCTTCGCCAGCACCTGGTGCTCGTGCTGGCCGACGAGGTCGATGCTCGGCGCCACCGTGCGCGAGAGCTCGGCGACGCTCGCCAGGGCGCCGTCGATGCTCGCGCGCGAGCGCCCGTCGGACGAGAGCCGGCGCGTGACCACCACCTCGCGCTCGCCCTCCCCGCCTTCGCCGGGCAGGAAGAAGCGGCCGCTCACCTGGGCGGAGGACGTGCCCTCGCGCACCGCGCCCTTGTCGGCCCGCGCGCCCATGAGCAGCTTGCACGCCGACAAAAGCGCCGTCTTGCCCGCGCCCGTCTCGCCCGTGAACGCGGTGAGCCCCGCGGAGAAGGCGCACGACGCCTCGCGGATCAGCGCCAGGTTTGAAACTTGCATCTCGTCGATCATCTCTCGCGTCCTTAGAACGTCCCTGCTTGCACCGGCGTGTTTGTGGTATCGTCTCGCGAAAACGCAGACGACGAAAGGATACACCATGCGCGCAGTCATCCAGCGGGTCAGCCAGGCCCGCGTCAGCATCGACGGCGACGTCATCGGGTCGGTCGGGCGCGGCTTCGCCATCCTGCTCGGCGTGGGGCGGGGCGACGGCGAGGAGCAGGTCGAGCGCCTGTGGTCGAAGATCTTCAAGATGCGCATCTTCGAGGACGCCGACGGCAAGACCAACCTCTCGCTCGCCGACGTGGGAGGCGAGGTGCTCGTGGTGTCCCAGTTCACCCTCTACGCCAGCTGCCGCCGCGGCAACCGCCCCTCGTTCACCGACGCCGGCGCGCCTGACGAGGCCAAGCGGCTCTACGAGGCGTTCGTCGCGCGCGCCCGCAAAGACGTCCCGCGCGTGGAGACCGGCGAGTTCGGCGCGATGATGGAGGTGTCGCTCGTCAACGACGGTCCCTTCACCATCGTGCTCGACACCGACGAGCTCTGAGGCGCCGCCCGCTGCGCCCGAGCCGTGCCTGCTGCGCCCGCCAGCTTCCCGTGCCCTGCGCGCCCGTCGGCTTCCCGCGCCCCGCACGTTCCACGCGCAGCCCCCGGCCTTCCTACCCGCGGCGGGAGCCGCCGTAGGCGGCGTGCTTGCGGTTGCCGTAGGCGCTGCCCTTGCGGGCCGTCTTCTTGAGGTCGGCGAGCACGTCGGCCTCGCTCTGCCCCTCCACGCTCGCGCGCAGCTTCACCACCTGGTCGCGCAGGCGCGCGGCCTCCTCGAAGTCCATGCTCTCGGAGGCGGCGGCCATCTCGTCCTCCATCGACGATATGATGCGCAGCACCTCCTCGCGCGAGAGCTCGGCGAGCTCGCGGTTCACCTGCTCGGCGCTCCTCCCCTCGACGTCCTCGGTCACGAACCCCATGATGTCGCTGATGGCCTTGCGGATGGTCTGCGGCTCGATGCCGTGCTCCTCGTTGTAGGCCATCTGGATCTCGCGGCGCCGGCGCGTCTCGTCGATGGCGCGCCTCATGGAGTCGGTCACGCGGTCGGCGTACATGATGACCTGGCCGCTCACGTTGCGCGCCGCGCGCCCGATGGTCTGGATGAGCGAGCGGTGGTTGCGCAGGAAGCCCTCCTTGTCGGCGTCGAGGATGGCCACGAGCGACACCTCGGGCAGGTCGAGCCCCTCGCGCAGAAGGTTGATGCCCACGAGCACGTCGAACTCGCCGCGGCGCAGGTCGCGCAGGATCTCCACGCGCTCGAGCGTGGCGATGTCGGAGTGCATGTAGCGCGCCTTCACGCCCTGGTCGAGCAGGTGGTCGGTCAGATCCTCCGCCATCTTCTTCGTCAGCGTGGTGATGAGCACGCGCTCGTCGCGGCCGACGCGCTCCTTCGCCTCGTCGATGATGTCGTCGATCTGGCTGGCGCTCGAGCGCACGATGATCTCGGGGTCGAGCAGGCCCGTGGGGCGGATGATCTGCTCCACCTGGTTCTGCGTGACCTTCTCCTCGTAGTCGCCGGGCGTGGCCGACACGTAGATGAACTGCGGCACGCGCTGCTCGAACTCGTCGAAGCGCAAGGGGCGGTTGTCCAGGCAGCTCGGCAGGCGGAAGCCGTGCTCCGCGAGCGTGATCTTGCGCGAGCGGTCGCCCTCGTGCATGCCGCGCACCTGCGGCACCGTCACGTGGCTCTCGTCGATGATGCAGAGGAAGTCGCGCGGGAAGTAGTCGATGAGCGTGTAGGGCGGCTCGCCGGGCTCGCGCCCGTCGAGGTGGCGCGAGTAGTTCTCGATGCCCGAGCAGAAGCCCATCGTCTCGAGCATCTCCAGGTCGTAGTTCACGCGCATCTCGAGGCGCTGCGCCTCGAGCAGCTTGCCCTCCTCCTTGAACTGCCCCAGACGCTCGCGCAGCTCGTCTTGGATGGTGACGAGCGCGTGGTCGAGCTTCGGGCGCGCCGTCACGTAGTGCGACGCCGGCCAGATGGGCAGCGCCTCGAAGTCGCCGAGCACCTCGCCCGTGACGTGGTCCACCTCGGCGATGCGCTCGATCTCGTCCCCCCAGAACTCCACGCGGATCGGGTTGTCGGCGTAGGGCGGGAACACGTCGAGCGCGTCGCCGCGCACGCGGAACGTGCCGCGCTTGAGCTCGTAGTCGTTGCGGTCGTACTGGATGTCGATGAGGTCGCGGATCACGTCGTCGCGCTCGGAGGCGCGCTCCTTGTCCAAAAACACCGCCATGCCCGCGTAGTCCGCGGGGCTGCCGATGCCGTAGATGCAGCTCACCGACGCCACCACCACGATGTCGCGCCGCGAGAGCAGAGCGCTCGTCGCCGCGTGGCGCAGCTTCTCCACCTCCTCGTTGATGGAGGCGTCCTTCTCGATGAACGTGTCCGAGGAGGGCACGTACGCCTCGGGCTGGTAGTAGTCGTAGTAGCTGACGAAGTACACCACGGCGTTCTGCGGGAAGAACTCCTTGAGCTCGGCGGCGAGCTGCGCGGCGAGCGTCTTGTTGGGGGCGAGCACGAGCGTGGGCTTCTGCACCGCCTCGATGACCTTGGCCATGGTGAAGGTCTTGCCCGAGCCCGTCACGCCGAGCAGGTTCTGGTAGCGCAGCCCCCCCTCGACCCCCGCCGCGAGGGCGGCGATGGCCTCAGGCTGGTCGCCCGCCGACTCGTAGGGCGACACCACCTGAAACGGCGTGTTGGCCAGGCGCACCTCGGGGAGCTTCCCCTCCATGGCGGCGCCCTCTAGGCTGGAGAGATGAGGCATGGACGGGCCCTACTGCGCGTTGTAGCGCAGCCACCAGGCGATGACCTCGTTGCGCAGCTCCTCGGGCGTGCCGTCGTTGTTGAACACCACGTCGGACGCCTCGATGCGATCGGCGTCGGTGATCTGGCGCGAGATGCGGCGGCGCACGTCAGTCTCGTCGAAGCCCGAGGCCACCGCGCGCTCGATGCGCAGCTCGAGCGGCGCGAGCACGGCGATGACGACGTCGGCCGAGTAGGCCAGGGACGTCATGCGGTTCTTGAACACCGAGTACTCCACCACCACGGCCTCGCAGCCCGCCTTCTCGAGCTCGAAGAGCCGGTCGGTGTAGAGCTCCTCGATGCGCGGCATGGTGATGCGGTTGAGCTTGCGCGTCTCGGCGGGCGACACGAACGCCTTGGCGGCGAGCGCGCTGCGCACGATCTCGCCGTCCTCGCCGAAGACGTCCTCGCCGAACGCCTCGGCGATCTCCTCTTTGACGGTGTCCCACTTCAGGACCTCATGCCCCACCTTGTCGAGGTCGATGTACTCCAAGCCCTGGTCGGTCAGCGCGCGACGGGCGGTGGACTTGCCCGCGCCCATGCCGCCGATGATGAACAGCTTCTTCATTTACGCTACCTCCTCGATCACGCCGCCGCCAAGCACGGTGGCACCCTGATAGAAAACCGCATGCTGGCCTGGCGCGGTTGCGGGCTGCGGCGAAGCCAGCTCGACTGCGACGCTCCCGCTGCTCGTGACTCTCATGATACACGCACATGGCTCGCTGCGGTAGCGGAGTTTCACCATGGCCTCGAGGGGGGCGCCGGGCGGCTCGATCGCCTGCCACGCCATCTGCCCGACCCGCACCTGGCGGATGAGGCTCTCCTCGCGCGTGCCGATGACGAGCTCGTTTGCGTCGGCGCGCTTGCCCACCACGTAGTAGGGCTCGGGGCCCGCCACGCCGATGCCGCGGCGCTGGCCCGCCGTGTAGCACGCGAGCCCCGCGTGGCGCCCGCGCACCTGCCCGCGCACGTCCACGATGTCCCCCGGCTCGAAGGCGACGCCGCGCTGGGCCAGAAGCGCGCGGTAGCCCTGCGGGGCGAAGCAGATGTCCTGGCTGTCGGGCGCGTCGGCCGCGGCGATCCCCGCCGCGCGCGCCACCTCGCGCACCTCGAGCTTGGTCATGCCGCCCAGGGGCAGGATGAGCCGCGCGAGCTGCTCCTGCGAGAGCTGGCTCAGCATGTAGCTCTGGTCCTTGGCGTGGTCGAGCGCGCGCATGACGGCGTAGCGGCCGTCCTCCCCGAGGCGCCCCACGCGGGCGTAGTGCCCCGTCGCCACGAAGTCGCAGCCGTGCGCGTCGGCCGCGCCCATGAGCGCCGGCAGCTTGCAGCGCGCGTTGCAGCCCACGCACGGGCTCGGCGTGAGGCCGCGCGCGCAGCCGTCCGCGAACGGCGCCACCACGCGCTCCTCGAACGCGCCCGCGCAGTCAACCGCCACGTGCTCGGCGCCGAGCTGCGCGCACGTCTCCCGCGCGCCGCTCACCGCGGCCCGAGCCGCCGCGCCCGGCATGAACACGCACGTCACCCCGAGCACCTCGTATCCGTGGTGCTGCAGCATGAGCACCGCCGTCGAGCTGTCCACGCCGCCGCTCATGCCGAGCGCCACGCGCCTTCCTCGCTCCACCTTGCCTCCGAACGTCTGATCCTCCAGAAAGAGCAAGGGGAGCGGAGCCCTCGCAGGCTCCGCTCCCCTGTTGCGCTTGCCTTCACGCCCGCCTGCGCGGCGAGCTTGCGCCCAAGGCTACTCCGCCTTCTCCTCGGCAGGAGCCTCGGCCTTCTCGGCCTTGTCAGCCTTGTCGGCCTTCCTGGAGCGCTTGGCCGGCTTCTCCTCGGCCTGGATGGTCTCGTCGACCTCGATCTCGAAGCCGAGCTCCTCGGCGGCGGCCTTCATCGACAGGGAGATGCGGCGACGCTCGGGGTTGATCTCCATGACCTTGACCTTGACGCCCTCGCCCGGCTTGACGACCTGGGCAGGCGTGTCGATGTGGCGGCCGGCCATCTCGGAGATGTGCACGAGGCCCTCGATGGAGTTGCCCAGCTCGATGAACGCGCCGAACGGGACGATCTTGGTGACCTTGCCGTCGACGATGGTGCCGACCGGGTAGGACTCGACGAGCTTGATCCACGGGTCAGGCGTGGTCTGCTTGAGGCCGAGCGAGATGCGCTCGCGCTGCAGATCGACGTCGAGCACCTCGACCTCCACCTCGTCGCCCACCTTGACGACCTCGGAGGGATGGTTGACGTGGTTCCAGGAGAGCTCGGAGATGTGGACCAGGCCGTCGATGCCGCCGAGGTCCACGAAGGCGCCGAAGTCCACGATGGAGGAGACGGTGCCCTTGAGGCGCATGCCCTTCGAGAGCTTCGAGAGGATCTCGGCGCGCTCGTTCTTGCGGCCCTCCTCGAGCAGCACGCGGCGGGACAGCACGACGTTGTTGCGGTTGCGGTCCATCTCGATGACGCGGGCCTCGATCTCGGTGTTGAGGTACATGTCGAGGTCCTTCACGCGGCGCAGGTCGACGAGCGACGCAGGCAGGAAGCCGCGCAGGCCGATGTCGAGGATCAGGCCGCCCTTGACGACCTCGATGACCTCGCCGGTGACGACCTCGCCGGCCTTGAACTTCTCTTCGACGCGAATCCAAGCACGCTCGTACTCAGCACGCTTCTTCGACAGGATCAGACGGCCGTCCTTGTCCTCCTTCTGGAGAACGAGCGCCTCGATCTTGTCGCCCAGGCTCACGATATCGGACGGATCGGCATCCTTGCGGATGGAGAGCTCGCGGGACGGGATGACGCCCTCGCTCTTGAATCCGATGTCGACGAGCACCTCGTCGTGCTCGAGCTTGACGACAACACCGTCGACGAGATCGCCCTCGTCGAAGTTGGTCAGCGTGCCGTCAATCATCTCGTTCATCTGCTCGTCCGTGATGTCGGAGAAGTCGATGACGGATGTGTTCTTGATTTCGGTCAAAACGGACCCCTTTCGAACCTTCTAGAATTCCGGGGACCCTTCGTCATGATTGATTGACACTTACCATGTTCGCATGCTAAAGCTGGCGATCTAAGCTGTACAACAAAACATGTCTCGGGGGCCTACAGATACCTTGCCTACGGGTTTTCCCATAGGCTCAGTTAGTATAACACGCGCCCCCGCTCCTTCCCCGTGAATTTTGACCCAGCGCGATTAATTCGTAGGGCCGCCGCAACGCTGCTGTTGCGGGGGCGGGCGGGACGACGAGCAGAGCTCAGTCGCTCAGACAGTCCTGCTCGCACGAAACGCCCGCAGGGCGTTTCGGCTCGTGCGGAACTCGCTTGGTGAGCACCGCCCGCCGTCCCGCCCGCAGTCCCCTCTAGGTCTCTACGCGCGCGCGGCCTGGGCCTCGCGCAGGGCGCGCGTGAGCTGGTCGGCGCACGAGGTCAAGCGGCGGCCGCAGGTGTTGCCCTCCAGGAGCGCGACCACCTCGTCGACGGGCTTGCCCGCCACCAGCTTGGAGATGGCCTTCAGGTTGCCGTCGCAGCCGCCCGTGAACTGGACCGACTCGATCACGTCTCCGTCAAGCTCGACGTCGATGCGGCGCGAGCACACGCCGCTCGGGGTGTAAGTGTACATGGGGCTCCTTCCTCGCCAAATTGTCCGCGCCCATTCTAGCGCAACGCGCGGGCGGCGAAGGCACGGCCCGCCGAGCGGAAGCGGGAACTACTCCCATCGTCTTGCGCAACGATGGGAGCAGGGGCGGGGCTGCCTCTGGCGAAGGGACGGAGGGACGAAGGGGCGCATGCAAGCAACCGCCCCTCCCCCTGCGCGCTCGCTCGCCGCCCGCTAGATCGCGTCGTCACCGGTCTCGCCGGTGCGGATCCGTATCACCTGCTCAACCGGGGAGATGAAGATCTTGCCGTCGCCCACGCTGCCGGTGCGGGCCGCCGCCTGGATCACCTCCACGAGCTCGTCGACGCGCGCGTCGTCGACGACGACCTCGAACTTCACCTTCGGCACCATGTTCAGCAGCACCTCGGTGCCGCGGAAGTACTCGGTCCAGCCGTGCTGGTTGCCGCAGCCGTTCACCTGGCTGATGGTCATGCCCGACACGTTCGCCGCGAACAGGGCGTCCTTGAGCGCCTCGAGCTTCTCGGGACGCACGATGGCTATGATTCGCTTCATGAGAACCGCTTCCTTCCGCTAGTCGAGGCCGATGTAGGCCGGGTACGCGCTCTCGCCGTGCTCGGCGACGTCGAGGCCGCGCGCCTCCTCCTCTTCGCTCACGCGCAGGCTGCCCTTGAAGCACGCCTTCACGGCGAGCCCGATGACCAGGTCGGCCACGGCCACGAACGCGACGGTGACGAGGATGCCCGCGACCTGGCTCAAAAGCAGCGACGCGTCGCCCGTGTAGATGAGGCCGCCGAAGCCGGTCCAGGACAGCTCGGGCACGCAGAACACGCCGGTGAGGACGCCGCCCACGACGCCGCCCACGCAGTGGCAGCCGAAGGCGTCGAGCGCGTCGTCGTAGCCGAGCCTGCGCTTGCAGACGGAGATGGCGAAGTAGCAGACGGGGCTCACGACGACCCCCATGACGACGGCCGCCCACGGCTCTACGAAGCCCGCCGCCGGCGTGATGACCACCAAGCCCGCGACCAGGCCGGTCACCGCGCCGACGAGCGTGGGCTTGCCCACCTTCACGCGCTCGACCACCATCCAGGACGCAAGCGCGGCGCCCGAGGCCACCACCGTGTTCACGAGGGCCAGCGCCGCCACGCCGTCAGCCGCGAACTCGGAGCCCGCGTTGAACCCGAACCAGCCGAACCACAGAAGCGTCGCGCCGAGTGCCACGAACGGCACGTTGTGCGCACGGTAGCTCATCATGCCGAAGCCCCTGCGCTTGCCGGCCAGGACGCACAGCACGAGGCCCGTGAGGCCCGAGGAGATGTGCACCACGTCGCCGCCGGCGAAGTCAAGCGCGCCGATGACGTCACCGATGAGGGAGCCTTCGCCGCCCCACACCATGTGGGCGAGCGGCGGGTACACGAGCACGGTCCAAACCACCAGGAACGCGCAGATGGCGCCGAACTTCACGCGCCCGGCGACCGCGCCGGTGATGATGGCGGTGGTGATCATGCAGAAGGCCATCTGGAACACGACGTCGACGACAGCCGGGTAGCCCGCCGCGAGCTCGGGGTCGGCCGCGTCGAGCGACGCTGCGCCAGAGAGCACTGCGAAGGCATCCGGAGTGCCCTCTGCCTCAGCGAGCAGGTCGGAGACCGCGCCCAGGCAGCCGACCTGGTCGAAGCCGCCGAAAAACGGGACCGAGCCGTCGCCGCCGTACGCGAACGACCAGCCGCACGTCGTCCAGGTGAGGGCGACGATGCCGATGGCGGCGAACACCATGATCATCGTGTTGCCGACGTTCTTGCGCCGCGACAAGCCGCCGTAGAAGAACGCCAGCCCGGGCGTCATGAGGAGGACGAGCATCGTGCACACGATCATGAAGCCCGTCGAGCCTGTGTCAAACATAGCAGATACCTCCTTGTTTCCTCGCGTTGTCTGACTCCACGTCCCATGATTCCACGCCCGCGCGGCTCACGCGGGCGCGCCCTCGAGTGTTAGCGCTTTCGAAAACGCCTTTTAACAAGGGGGAAGCGCTGGCGTTACACGCCGGAAACGTACGGAGTAGGAGTACAATCAAAGACCAGCGCGTGAACAGGCGCGCAGGCGGGCACGGGATTGCGGCCCGCGAGCGCGCAGGAGGCGCGAAGGCGCCGAGAAGGAGGTCGCATGGAAGTCGAGTTCGTCCCCGTCGAGACGGAGGAGCACGTCGAGCAGCTGGCCGAGCTGGCCGGCGAGATCTGGCGCGAGTACTGGCCCGCGCTCATCGGCGAGGGCCAGACCGAGTACATGATCGAGCAGTTCCAGAGCGCAGGCGCCATCAGGCGCGACATGGCCGAGAACGCCTACGAGTACTGGTTCGTGCGCGTGCGCGAGGACGGCGCGGGCGCGGAGGGCGAGCCGCGCGTCGTGGGGTACACCGGCGGGCATGACGAGCCCGAGACGAACCGCTTCTTCATCTCGAAGATCTACCTCGCGGCCGCCGAGCGCGGGCGCGGGTTCGCGAGCCGCATCGTGGCGTTCTACGACGAGCTGTGCCGCGAGCGCGGCCTCTCCGCCTCGTACCTCACGGTGAACAAGCACAACGAGCTGGCCCTGCGCGCGTACCGGGCGAAGGGGTTCCGCGAGATCGACTCGGTGGTGACCGAGATCGGCGGCGGCTACGTGATGGACGACTACGTCATGGAGCGCCCGGTCACGAGCCGGGCGTAGCGGCGGGGCGCGGGGCGGACGCTTGCGCAGGGCGGCCTGCATCCGCGCTCGCGCCTCGCGCAGGGCGGCCCGCAGCCGCCAGCGCAGAGGGCGCCCGGGCGGGCGCCCTTAATCCCCGAGCGCGTCGGCCACGGTGGCCGCGATGCCCTCGGCGTCGAGCCCCAGGTCGCGCAGGAGCAGGTCGACCTTGCCCTGCAGCACGTAGTCGTCGGGGAGGCCGAGCACGCGCGTGGGCACCTGCGCCCCCAGCTCGGAGAGCACGCCGAGCACGCCCTCGCCCGCGCCGCCCGTGACGACGCCCTCCTCCACCGTGACCACGAGGCGCGTGGACGCCGCGCGGCGGATGGCCTCGCGGTCGAGCGGCTTCACCCAGCGCATGTCGACGACGCGCGCGCTCACGCGGCGCTCCTCCAGGAGCCGCGCCGCCTCCACGGCGCGCGGCACCATGTGCCCGAACGCGAGGATGCACGCGTCGTCGCCCTCGCGCAGCACGCGCGAGACGCCCGGGGCGAGGACGGCGGGGGCCTTGGGGACCGGCACGCCCTCGCCCGCGCCGCGCGGGTAGCGGATGGCGAACGGGCCGCCGAGCACGAGCGCGGTGTGCAGCGCGCAGGCGAGCTCGGCCTCGTCGGAGGGGGCGAGCACGCGCATGTGCGGGATCATCCGCGCGTAGACCAGGTCGAACACGCCGTGGTGCGTGGGGCCGTCGTTGCCCACCAGGCCCGCGCGGTCGAGCGCGAACACCACGTCGAGCTTCGGCAGCGCCACGTTGACGATCATCTGGTCGACGGCGCGCTGCAGGAAGGTGGAGTAGATGGCCACCACGGGCTTGCTCCCGCCCGCGGCGAGGCCCGACGCCATGCCGACGGCCTGCTCCTCGGCGATGCCCACGTCGACGAAGCGCTCGGGGTAGGCGCGCGCGAAGGGCTTGAGCCCCGTGCCGCCCTCCATGGCCGCCGTGATGGCCACCACGCGCGGGTCGAGCGCGGCCTCGCGCACGAGCGCCTCGCCGAACACGCTCGTGTAGCTGGGGGCGGCCGCAGGCGACGCGGTCGAGGCGCCGGTGGCAACGTCGTAGGGGCCCACGCCGTGGAAGCGCTCCGGGTCCTTGCGCGCGGGGCCGTAGCCCGCGCCCTTCTTCGTCACCACGTGCATGAGCACGGGCGCGTCCATGGCGAGCACGAGCGACAGCGTCTCGCGCAGCTCGCGGATGTCGTGCCCGTCGATGGGGGCCGTGCACACGATGCCGAGCTGCTCGAAGATCATGGAGTGCGGGATGACGAACTGCTTCATCGACTCCTTGACGTTCTTGCCGAAGCGCGCCACGGCGTTGCCGAAGGCGCCGCCGCTCTCGAGGCGCTCCTGCAGGGCCTCGCGCGCGTCGCGGTACTGCGAGGTCGCGCGCATGTTGCCGAGGTGCCTCATGAGCGCGCCGACGTTGCGCGAGATGGACATCTCGTTGTCGTTCAGGATGATGACGAGCGGCAGCTGCTCTTGGCCCACGTAGTTCAGGGCCTCGAACGCCATGCCGCCCGAGAGCGCCGCGTCCCCGATGACGGCCACCACCCTCTCGTCGGTCCCCTTGATCTTGCGCGCCTTGGCCAGGCCCGCGGCCACCGACAGCGAGTCGGAGGCGTGGCCCGAGGGGTGCACGTCGTACGGGCTCTCGCTCGGGCGCGGGAAGCCCGAGATGCCGTGGTAGCTGCGCAGGGTGTCGAAGGCGTCGCGCCGCCCCGTGACGAGCTTGTGCGCGTACGCCTGATGCCCCACGTCGAAGATGAGCTTGTCGCGCGGCGCGTCGAGCACGCTGTGCGCCGCGAGGATGATCTCGACCGCGCCGAGCGACGAGGCCACGTGCCCGCCCGTCTTGGACGTGGTGGCGATGATCTGCTCGCGGATCTCCTGCGCGAGGATGTTAAGCTCCTCGTCGCTCAAGACCTTGAGGTCGGAGGGTGAGTCGATGGCGTCGAGTATGCGGTCGTTTCTCACGGGGATCACCTCGTCGCGCGCTAGAGCGCGCCCTCGTCCGCGGCCGGGGCTGCCTCGCCCTCCGCAGATGCTGCGGCCTCGGCGTCGCCTGCGGGCGCGCCGGAGTCGGCCCCTGCTGCGCCGGCGTCGGCGCCGGCGCCTTCCGCCGCGCGCGCCTCCTCGGCGGCTGCGGCCTCGAGCGCGCCCTGCTCGCTCAGGTCGCATGCGGCAAGTCCCAGCTTGACGGCCTCCTCGTAGAGCGCGAGCGCCTCGCCGAGCGTGACGCCCTCGGCGCTCACCTCGTCGACGATCTGCTCGAGGCGGCCCTTCACCTCTTCGAACGTGCCGAGCTGCGCGGCCATCACGCCTCAGCGCCCTCGGACGCGGCCTCGCCTTCGCCCGCCGTCGGCAGCGCGTCGTAGCCCGCGAACGGGTCGCGCTCCTCCGCGCCGGCGCCGTCCTCGGCCCCAGCGGCCGCAGCGGCCCCAGCGGCCTCAGCGGCAGCGGCCTCGGCGGCCTCGGCCTCGAGCTGCTTGGCGATGCGCCCGAGCACGCCGTTCACGAAGCGCGGCGACTCGTCCTCGCCGCCGAAGTCCTTCGCCAGCTCGACGGCCTCGTTGATCGCCACCGACACGGGCACGTCCTTCACGTAGACCATCTCGAAGACGGCCAGGCGCAGGATGGTGCGGTCGACGATGGGCATGCGCGACAGCGCCCAGTTCTCCGACGTCGACTCGAGGTAGGCGTCGATCACGTCGCGGTGCGCCTCCACGCCGTCGATCAGCGTGAGCGCGTACTCGGGCAGCGGGCCGTCCTCGTTCAGGCAGCGGCCCGTGTCCAGGAGCACCGAGGGGCGCTCGTTCTGGATCTCGCTCGTGTAGAGCACCTGCACGGTGCTGCGACGCGCAAAGGTGCGCTCATGTCGTTTGGCAGACATAAAAGTTTACTCCGTCTATGACTAAGGGGCGAAACGGGCCTGCGGGCGCGGCGCCCGCCCGAGGGAGAGCCGCCGCGCCCGCAGGGCGCTCTACTGCTGGTCGAACTGGATGCCGTCGACGAACACGTCAACCGAGGCCACCTCGACGCCCACCTGCACGCGCAGGGCGTCGGCCACGGCCTCGCGCAGGCGCGCCGCCAGGTCGGGCAGCACGTGCCCGTAGTGCACCTCGACGTGCAGCGTGACGGCGAGCTTGCCCTCGTCGTCCACGCTCGTCTCGATGCCGGAAGTCGACGGCCTCGACGCCAGCATGGAGCGCAGGCCGCTCGTGGCGTACGAGCCCACCGAGGCGATGCCGTCGACCTCGTTGGCCGCGATGGAGATGATCGTCTCCACCACGCCGGGCGCCAAGGACATGCCGTCTACGTTAAGCTGGTTGCTCATAGTACGTCTCCCATCTGGGTTTCGATGAAGTCGGTGGTGGCCTCGCCGGCCAGGAACACCTCGTTTTCCAGCACGCGCTTGTGGAACGGGATGGTGGTGGCGATGCCCTCGACCACGAACTCGTCGAGCGCGCGGCGCGCACGCGCCACCGCCTCGGCGCGGTCCTGCCCGGACACGATCACCTTCGCCACCAGCGAGTCGTAGTACGGCGAGATGCGCGTGCCGGCGCGCACGTAGCTCTCCACGCGCACGCCCGGGCCCGCGGGGGGCTCGAACGCCGTGACGGTGCCGGGGCACGGGCGGAAGCCGTGCGCGGGGTCCTCGGCGTTGATGCGCATCTCGATGGCGTGGCCGGACGGCACGAAGGGCGCGCGCCCGGCGCAGCTCATGGGCTCGCCCGCGGCGATGCGCAGCTGCTCCTTGATGATGTCGGTGCCGGTGATCTGCTCGGTGACGGGGTGCTCAACCTGCACGCGCGTGTTCATCTCCATGAAGTAGAAGTGGCCGCGCTCGTCGAGCAGGAACTCGATGGTGCCCGCGTTGCGGTAGCCCGTGGCGCGCACGGCCTTCACGGCGGCCACGCCCATGGCGCGGCGCACCTCCTCGGTCAGCGCCGGCGAGGGCGCCTCCTCGACGAGCTTCTGATGGCGGCGCTGGATGGAGCAGTCGCGCTCGCACAGGGCCACGTTGTTGCCGAAGTCGTCCGCGAGGATCTGCACCTCCACGTGGCGCGGGCGCAGCACGAGCTTCTCGAGGTACACGCCGTCGTTGCCGAACGCCGCGCCCGCCTCGGTGCGCGCGGCCTTGTACTGCGCCTCGAGGTCGGCCGGGTCGTGCACCTCGCGCATGCCCTTGCCGCCGCCACCCGCCGTGGCCTTGATGAGCACGGGGTAGCCCACGCGCTCGGCGAACGCGCGAGCCTCCTCGACGGTGTCGAGGCAGCCGTCGGAGCCGGGCACCGTCGGCACGCCGCAGCTCTTCATGGTCTCGCGGGCCGAGGACTTGTCGCCCATGCTCTCGATGCACTCGGGCGAGGGGCCGATGAACACGATGCCCTCCTCGGCGCAGGCGCGCGCGAAGTCGGCGTTCTCGGCCAGGAAGCCGTAGCCGGGGTGGATGGCCTCGGCCCCGGTCTGCTTGGCGGCCTCGATGATGTTGGCCATGACCAGGTAGCTCTTGTTGGCGGGCGCCGGCCCGATGCACACGGCCTCGTCGGCGTAGCGCACCGGGTAGGTGTCGGCGTCCTCGGTGGAGTACACCGCGACCGTCTTCACGCCGAGCTCGCGCGCCGCGCGCATCACGCGCAGCGCCACCTCGCCGCGGTTCGCGATGAGAATCTTCCCGAACATCATGCGTTCTCCGGAATCGTGGGAACCACTTCATGGGGCTCGATGTAGAACAGCACCGTGCCGTACTCGACCGGCGTGGCGTCGGTCAGGCACACCTCGCGCACCGTGCCCATCTCCTCGGCGGTGATCTCGTTCATGAGCTTCATGGCCTCGACGATGCACAGCGTCTCGTTGGCGGCCACCTCGTCGCCCACCTTCACGAACGGCGGCTCGCCGGGAGCCGGGGCCTCGTAGTAGGTGCCCACCATGGGAGCCGTCACGGCGCGCCACGTCGCCGGGCGCGCGGCGTCATCGGCTGCGGCGGGCGCGGGGGCCGCTGCGGGAGCCGGGGCCACCTGGGCCGCGGGCGCCGGTGCGGC
>NZ_JAAKEE010000058.1:0-15346 GCF_011038995.1 Adlercreutzia sp. ZJ242 | reverse complement strand
CTGGCGTGATCGGCTCCGCCGTGGCGGGGGTGGAAACCGTCATAAACGGCGGCATGTTCACGAGCAACTGTAGCGCCATCAGTGTTACAAGCGGGACTACCACGGTGAACGGAGGCATGTTTAACGCGGACTTTTACGGCGTTGTTGCGAAGGCAACGGCTGTTGTTGACTTTCCAGCTAATTCGCGGGCTATCGTAACTTCTGGCAAATTTCCTGTTGTGGTGGGGAAACATACTGGCACGAGTGCCTGTCCGGTGAGCATTGCTGGAGGCGACTTTAGGGGGCCAAGCGATACTGCTCTTGTTGGAAGTTTTGGCGGTATTGCTACGAAGAGCTTGGTAGAAGTCTCCGGAGGGGTCTTTACGAATGACCCGATGAACAACGTCAAGGCTGGTGTCCCTGTCGTGCAGAAGGCTAAGTCGTATCTGGTGGGAGCTGGCGCGACGGCTCTCGTGGAAGGCGCGGTGGCGGGAGACGCCCTGACGCTCTACCAGTATGCTGCGGACGTCACCGTCGCGGAAGGCGTGCAGATCACCAACAGCACGGGCGCTGCCATCACGGTCAACGGCAAGGCCGTGGAGAACGGAGGCCAGATAACGGCGACGCATCGCACCGTCAAGACGGATGAGAAGAAGGCAACCTGCACGGAGGCGGGCAACATCGCCTACTGGTATTGCTCGATCTGCGACAAGTACTACAGCGACGAAGCCTGCACGCAGGAGGTAACGCAGGAAGGCACCGTAGTTCCCGCCGCAGGCCACAAGACCGAGGGTGGCAAGTGGGGCTCTGACTGGGCTTCGCATTGGGCCCTCTGCGACGTCTGCGACGTGAAGGTGGGCGAGTCCGAGGACCACAAGTTCGTCGAGGGCACGTGCTCCGTGTGCGATGCCGCTGACCCGACCTACGTGACCGCGAGCGTCGAGGGCGAGGACAACGTCGAAACGGCTGAGGAGGCCGCGACCAAGGAGGTCGTCGCGAGCACCGCGAGCTCCGTGGTCGAGGCTGCGATAGGCGACATCGGGAAGCCCGCCGCGGAGGCCGAGCTCGTCAAGGAGGGCGTCGTGAGCGCGGAGACCTACGAGGCCGTCCAGCAGGCGGTCCAGGCCGGCCAGACCATCGACGTGGTCGTTGAGGCCACGCCCGTCCTGCCTGAGGACGTTTCCGCAGGCGACAAGGACAAGGTCGCAGCCGTCGTCACTGAGGGTGGCGAGATAGCCCAGTACCTCGACCTGTCCGTCATCCTGAAGGCCGGGGACAAGGAGATCGGCACCATCGACAAGCTGGACGAGCCCGTCACGTTCACGGTCGCCATTCCGGCCGACCTCGTGAAGGACGGCCGCACGTTCTACGTGATCCGCGTCCACGACGGCAAGGCCGAGAGGCTCGCCACCACGGTGAAGGACGGCCTCGCCACCTTCGAGACCGACCGCTTCTCCACCTACGCGCTCGCCTACGAGGACGTCGCGCCCGGCGGCCAGCCCGTCGCGCCTGGCGGCCAGCCCACAGGTCCTGACGCTGGCGGCCAGCCTGCCGGCTCCGCGACCGGCCAGCCCGCTGACGCGAAGAAGCCTGCCGCCATGGCGCTCGCCCAGACGGGCGACCCCGTTCCCATGGCGGCCCTCGCGGCCTTCGCCGTGGCGCTCGCAGCCGCCGTCGTGTGTGGCGTGGCCGCCCTCCGCCGCCGCAGCGCGCGGTAACGTGAGGTAGCGCGGCTGCCCTAAGAGGCGCGGCGCAACCCCGCGCAATCGGCCCAAGGGGCACGGCGCAACCCCGCGCAACCGGCCCAAGAGGGCGCAGCTGCCCCGCAAGGCCGCCATCGCACGAGAAACAGCACGTCAGAGCAGAGCCGCCGCCCACAGCCGGGCGGCGGCTCTCTTGCTTTTCGCTTCCCAAACTTTACATTTCTTACGCCAGCCTTTACCTGGGCTTTCCTTTTGCCTGACCTTTTTTTGATCGCGCCCCCCGATCATGGTGCTTGCAGGTTTCAGATCGCGTGCCTTGGCGCGCGATGCGGCAGCGGGCATGGGGCTCGGCGCCGCACGAAGATGAAAGGGAAAGAACGTGAAGAAACGTATTTTGGGAATCGCGCTCGTCGCCGCGCTGGCGCTCGGCGCATTCGCCATCACGGGCTGCAGCTCCGACAGCGGAAGCTCCAGCTCCAGCGACAGCTCGGCCTCGTCCGCCAGCGGCAGCGCCGCGTCGGGCGAGATCTCGGTGTACTCGCGCGAGGACGGCTCCGGCACGCGCGGCGCGTTCATCGAGCTGTTCGGCATCGAGCAGAAGGACGCTTCGGGCACCAAGGTTGACATGACCACCCCCTCCGCCGCCATCACCAACTCCACCTCCGTCATGATGACGTCGGTTGCCGGTGACCCGAACGGCATCGGCTACATCTCGCTCGGCTCGCTGAACGACACCGTGAAGGCGCTCAAGATCGACGGCGCCGAGGCGTCGGCCGCCAACGTGAAGAGCGGCGAGTACAAGATCGCCCGTCCCTTCAACGTGGTGACGAAGTCCGAGCTCTCCGCCGTGGCGCAGGACTTCATGACGTTCATCATGAGCGCTGACGGCCAGAAGGTCGTCGAGGACGCGGGCTACATCGCCGTGGCTGACGGCGCGGCGGCCTACACCGCCAGCGGCATCTCCGGCAAGGTCGTCGTGGCCGGCTCCTCTTCCGTGACCCCGGTCATGGAGAAGCTCGCCGAGGCGTACAAGGCGGTCAACCCCGACGTGACCGTCGAGGTGCAGCAGTCCGACTCCACCACCGGCGTGAACATGGCGACCGAGGGCACCTGCGACATCGGCATGGCGTCCCGTGAGCTCAAGGACTCCGAGACTGCCAAGGGCGTCGTGGCCACGGTCATCGCCCAGGACGGCATCGCCGTGGTGGTCTCCCCTGACTCCGCCATCGACGAGCTCACCTCCGAGCAGGTCATGAAGATCTACACCGGCGAGATCACCGACTGGTCCGAGATCGCCTAGCAACAGCTCTCCCCTGTGAGTGGGGGCAGGCCGATTCCCGGCGGCCTGCCCCTGAGTCTTGCTCTTGCCCGCCCCTCTCCATCTCTGCCAGGGCTTCGCGTCTAGGCACCCTGGCGGGGCGGGCCTCCGGAAGCAGCGAGGGCGCGCGGGACATCCCCCGCCCTCTGTCGTTTCTCCGCCCTGCGCCCCTGCCGGGGCAGGCTCTCGAACCAAAGGGCCTCCATGCTCCCTGATGAGGGGCGGGCTCTCAGAACCGTCTAGGGCTTCAGCACATCGAACGAAAGGAAATCATGTCTCAATCTGCTGTGAAGGAGGGGTTTGCGCGAGCGCTCTTCGTGGGCGCAGCGGCCGTTTCGGTGCTGGCCGTAGCTCTGATCTGCGTGTTCTTGTTCGCGAACGGCCTGCCCGCCATGGCGCAGATCGGAATCCCCGAGTTCCTCCTCGGAACCACGTGGCGTCCGGCGAACGACCTGTACGGCATCTTCCCCATGATCATCGGCTCCATCTACGTGACGGCGGGCGCCATGCTGGTGGGCGTCCCCGCGGGCTTTCTGTGCGCCGTGTTCCTCTCGCGCTTCGCGAGCGGGCGCGTGGCGGCGACGCTCAAGCCCGGCGTCGAGCTGCTCGCGGGCATCCCGAGCGTCGTGTACGGCTTCTTCGGCCTGGTGGTCATCGTGCCGCTCATCCGTGACTACCTGCCCGGGCGCGGGCTCTCGCTTCTGGCGGCGGCGCTGCTTCTGGGCATCATGATCCTGCCCACCATCATCACCGTGGCGCAGAGCGCGCTCGACGCCGTGCCGCAGAAGTACTACGAGGGTGCGCTGGCGCTCGGCGCTGACCACGAGCACTCGGTGTTCCGCGTGGTGGTCCCCGCGGCCGCCTCGGGCATCATGGCCGCCATCGTGCTCGGCGTGGGCCGTGCGATCGGCGAGACGATGGCCGTCATCATGGTCGCGGGCAACCAAGCGGTGATCCCCGGCTCCATCTTCGACGGCGTGCGCACCATGACGGCGAACATCGTGCTCGAGATGGGCTACGCCGCCGACCTCCACCGCGGCGCGCTCATCGCCACGGGCGTGGTGCTGTTCGTGTTCATCCTGCTGATAACGATGCTGTTCAACGTGATTAAGAAGCGAGGCGAGGCGCGATGATGGCTCCTTGGGATATGACGGCGGCGCAGCTCAACGCGGCGTCGCGCATCACGGGCCCGGAGTGGGCCGTGCGCGAGGCCGAGGTCGCGCGTCGTCGGCGCATGGTGAGCTCGCTGCTGCGAGGGCTCGTGTACCTGGGCGCGGCGGCCACCGCGGCCGTGCTGGCCTTCCTGGTGGGCTACATCCTGGTGAACGGCGTGCCCTACCTCACGCCCAGCCTGTTCGAGTGGACGTACACCTCTGACAACGTGTCGCTCATGCCGGCGCTCGTCAGCACGCTGATGATGGCGGCGCTCGCGCTGGTGATGGCGGTGCCCATCGGCGTGGGAAGCGCCATCTACCTGGTGGAGTACGCGCCGCGCGGCTCGCGCTTCGTGAGCATCGTGCGCACCACCACCGAGACCCTCCAGGGCATCCCGTCGATCATCTACGGCCTGTTCGGCATGCTGTTCTTCGTGACGGCGCTGCGCTGGAACCTGTCGCTTCTGTCGGGCGCGTGCACGCTGGCCATCATGGTGCTGCCCGTGGTGATGCGCACCACGGAAGAGGCGCTGATCGCCGTGCCTGACGCGTACCGCGAGGGCGGCTTCGGCCTGGGCGCGGGGCGCCTGCGCACGGTGTTCCGCTGCGTGCTGCCGAGCGCGGTGCCCGGCATCCTGGGCGGCGTGATCCTGGCCCTCGGCCGCTGCGTGGGCGAGGTGGCCGCGCTGCTGTTCACGGCGGGCACCATCGCGCAGATCCCCGACTTCGCGGCCGGCGGCGCGATGGCGGTGTTTGACTCGTGCCGCACGCTTGCGGTGCACATGTACGTGCTGGCCAGCGAGGGCCTGCACGTGAACGAGACGTATGCGACCGCGGTTGTGCTGCTGGTGGTCGTGGTAATTCTGAACGCGGCGGCGACGTTCGCTGCCAAGAAGATGAGGAAAGGAAGCGGCAATGACTAGCGGGACGATGGAGCGCGTGACGACGCGCGAGGCAGCAGGCGCAACGAGGACGACGGTTGTGCCGAGCGCAGGCGCAGCTGCCGGCGCAGGCGCTGCGGGCGGCGCGGCTCCCGCGGCGAACAAGATGGTCGTGAGCGACCTCAACCTGTACTACAAGGAGTTCCACGCGCTCAAGGACGTGAGCCTCACGTTCCCGGAGAACCAGGTGACGGCCCTCATTGGCCCGTCCGGCTGCGGCAAGTCGACGCTGCTGAAGAGCTTGAACCGCATGAACGACCTGGTGGAGGGCTGCCGCGTCGAGGGCTCCATCATGCTCGACGGGTCTGACGCGTACCGCGACGTCGAGGTGAACGACCTCCGTCGCCGCGTGGGCATGGTGTTCCAGCAGCCCAACCCCTTCCCCATGAGCGTGTACGACAACGTGGCGTTCGGCCCGCGCACGCACGGCATCAAGAAGCGCGCCGAGCTCGACGAGATCGTGGAGCAGAGCCTGCGCGACGCCGCCATCTGGGACGAGCTGAAGGACCGCTTGAAGAAGAACGCGCTTGGCCTCTCGGGCGGCCAGCAGCAGCGCCTGTGCATCGCGCGTGCGCTCGCGGTGCGTCCCGAGGTGCTGCTCATGGACGAGTCCACGAGCGCGCTCGACCCCATCTCCACGGCGAAGATCGAGGAGCTGGTGGCCGAGCTCAAGAAGAGCTACACCGTGATCATGGTGACGCACAACATGCTGCAGGCTCTGCGCGTGTCCGACAAGACGGCGTTCTTCCTGCTCGGCGAGATGGTCGAGGCGGGCGACACCGACACCATCTTCACGACTCCGAGCGACCCCCGCACCGCCGACTACGTGGCCGGCCGCTTCGGGTAAGAGATACCAGGACTGCTCGTCTTAATACAAGCATAGCAAGATGAAGGGGGATGGCGAGCAGATCGCCATCCCCCTTCATATGCCGATGGTATAATTCCCGTTACGGCAGCATTTGCCAACGAGAAAGGAGGGGCGTTGTGACCAGGCGCAATGAAGCGGTGTTGAGCAGCGACGGCCCCATGACCAGCTTTTCTTACGGGCCCCATACCATTCGCTTCCGAACCTCTCGCCATCTGAGCCGCTACCTCGACGTCATCACCTGGGACAAGGGCTATATCGTGTGCACCGCCCAGTACGACAACAGCGACGAGCCGGAAGAGGAGTACATCGACCTCATCCCCATCCTCCGAAACCTCTACTTCGATGCTGATGAGTTTTTGGAGCCCATCCAGAAAGTGAGCATTCGCTATGACTGACGCTCAGCTCATGCAGATTGCCGACGCTGCTGACCTCATCGTGAACGGATACGCCTTCGCCAAGGAGCCGGATCGAATAAGGATACTGAATCTGAATAACCCCGGGCGCGCTTGCGTTGTTGACTTGAATTTCTGCGTGCTGGAAACGAGCATGGATGATATTGAGCAGGGCATCGCCCTTGACTACCTTCGCAGAAACCAGGATCACTTGGAGAATTGACATGCCCAAGTACTTTAACTTCAAGGTTTGCGGCTACTATCTCTACTTTACATCGCACTGCGTTATCGAGTGCATGCACGTTCATGCTAGTGATTCGAAGCTTACTGAACGGGGCTCTGCCAAGTTCTTTGTCAAAGGCAACGGCGACACGGTATTGCAAGAGCGCGGAACCCTCAATGACCGTGAGGTGCTGAAAATACAAGCCTTCATCAAAGAGAACTATCGAGACATGTATAAAACGTGGGCCGCGAAAAGCGACAAGGGCTTTTACGGCATGTAGGCAACTTGGGTGCTTTCCCTCCCTCACATATGCAACGGCCGAGGGGCCTCTGGCGTGGTACGAGCCAGGGGCCCCTCGGCTTTTCTGTTGTTGGCTCAGACGGTTCGCCGATGATGACATCAGGCGGGCCGTTCGGTCAATCTCAGGTGTTTTCCTTCATCAAAAGGTAGACTTTTTGTCGAGGGAAGGTTAGTCTGGTAAAGCTGAAAGAAAGGGCAGGTCGGGTGTGAGCGAAGTTAACACCAGGAGCCAAGTTCTAGGGCTACTCAAAAAGTCTACTTTTTGCAGTTTGAGCCAGCGAGCCTGCGTGCAGGCTTGAGCTCGGGTCTGGTTTCGGCTTCGCTTTGGCATTCGGCCTTCTCGCGAACACGAGGAGCAAAGCGCATGTCCACGAGCACGTACGCGGCGCAAGCCGCAGCGCACCCCGCAGCGCGGGGCGAGACGCGCGTGCGCACGGGCCGTCGCTCAACGGCGGGCTCGCGGGAAGCTATGCGGTGCGGCGCGTCCTCGGCACGTACGGGCAAGGGCCCTGCGGGGCCGGCGCGCTGGTACGTGGCGCGTGTGCACGAAGGCCGTGAGGAAGCTGCGGCGCGCGACCTGAAGAGCCTGGTCGGCGCGGAGCTTCTGCATGACTGCTTCGTCCCCAAGGTCCAGCTGCTGCAGAAGCGGCAGGGCCAGTGGGTCACGGTCGAGCGGCTCCTGTACCCCGGCTACGTGTTCGCCGTTTCGGGCAGCCCGCGCGGGCTTGATCGGCGGCTGGGCTCCCTTTCCTTTCCAGCGCACCTCATCGGGCGCCAGCGCTCGGCGTACGTGCCGCTGACCGAAGGTGAGCAGGCCTGGTTCGAGTCGGTGCTCGACGCTCGGCGCACGTTGCGTCCGAGCGCGGGCGTCATCGAGCGTGACCGGGTGCGGGTAGCCGAGGGGCCGCTGAGCGGCTTCGAGGCGCGCATCCGCAAGGCGAACCGCCACAAGGCGCTCGCCTTCGTGGAGGTGAGCATGCCCGACCGGCCGGTGCTGCTGCGCGCGGCGCTGGCCATAACCAGCCGAACGTAAGGGAGGCTGCAGCATACCTTGCTGCTGTGAACGGCGCCGCGCTCGGCGCATGTTGGCATCAGGGGAACGAACACGTTGTCAAACCGACCGGAGAGGACGGACGGCGAAGCCATGCCTGTACTGAATTCGTCTCAGCTGAGCGAAGGGCTTGCGGAGGCGACTCAGCCAGACGCCGCTTCCCGTCGCCATGCGTTTCCCGTGCGCGGCGTGCCGTGGTACGTCGTGCAGGTGATGGCAGGCCGCGAGGACCACGCGCGCGAGCTGATCGCGGAGGCGGTGAAGCTCGAGGAGAAGGCCATGC
This sequence comes from Adlercreutzia sp. ZJ242, assembly GCF_011038995.1. Taxonomy (NCBI): domain Bacteria; kingdom Bacillati; phylum Actinomycetota; class Coriobacteriia; order Eggerthellales; family Eggerthellaceae; genus Adlercreutzia; species Adlercreutzia sp. ZJ242. The sequence goes on along the minus strand of NZ_JAAKEE010000058.1, from coordinate 7,134 downwards.
GCGAGCGGGCGGAATCCGAGGGCAAGCAGTCTGAGGGGCTGCCGGTTGCGGAGGAGATATTCGTGCCAAAGGCCCGCGTGGGCGTGAAGCGCGGCGGCAAGTGGCTTCCCGGCGAGGAAGTGCTCATGCCGGGCTACTTGGTGGCGATCGCGCGCGACCCCGACGCGCTGGTCCGCGCGCTGAGAAGGGCGCGCGGCTTCGTGCGCGTGGTGCGGCAAGACAACGTGGCAGTTCCCCTGCCGGAGCAGAACGTCCGGTGGCTCGAGGAGCAGACCCAGCGCGGCAAGAGCGCGGTGGCGATGTCCGAGGGCTACATCGAGGACGGCAAGCTCCACATAACGAGCGGCCCGCTCGCGGGTCGCGAGGCTGTCATCCAGAAGGTGAACCACCGCAGGAAGGTGGCCTACCTCGAGATAGAGGCCCACGGCAAGAAGATAAAAGCCCAGCTGGGCATCAAGATAACCAAGAAAAAAGAGTGCAAGAAGAAGCAGAAAACGAAATAGCAGCAGCGAGTGAAGACGTTGCGGCATCGAGTGCGGCGGGCGCGAGAGACGCGTCCGCCGCCTCTGTCTGCCCGCATAGCGCCCCGCTGGGTCAATTGACCCAGCAGAAGGGGAGAGCTCGCTCATGAGCTACGCTCTGCAAGTCGAGGAGCAGGAAGTGGGGCTTGACGAGAGCTTCGCCCGCGAAGCCTCCGAGCAGGTCGCGGAGCGTCCCTGCGAGGCCTGCCGGGAGGTTACGAAGAGACCCCTCGTCTACCGCGTCGCCAAGCGCGCCTTCGACGTGGCCTTCAGCCTGTGCGTGTTGGCCGTCTGTCTGGTCCCGGGTGTGATTCTCTCTGTCGCCGTGACTCTCGACACCAAGGGGAGCCCCATCTACTCCCAAGAGCGCGTGGGGCGCGGCGGAAAAGTGTTCCGCATCTACAAGATGCGCACCATGGTGGCCGACTCCGACGACGTGGCGAAGTACCTCGACGAGGACCAGCTCGCCCAGTGGGAGCGCGAGCGCAAGGTGGACGACGACCCCAGGATAACGCCGCTCGGCGCCAAGCTGCGCGCCACGAGCCTCGACGAGGTTCCCCAGTTCCTGAACGTGCTCAAGGGCGACATGTCCGTGGTGGGCCCGCGCCCCCTGACGACCGACGAGCTGGAGCAGCACTTCACGCCCGAGGACAGGGCGCTCCTGCTCTCGGTGCCCGCAGGCATCACGGGGCTTTGGCAGGTGGGCTCGCGCAACGACGCCACCTTCGAGAACGGGGAGCGCCAGGTCCTCGAGCTCGGCTACGCGCGCGGGGTGTCCCTGCGCTTGGACGCAGAGGTGGCCGCGAGGACCCTCGGGGCCATGTTCGTGAGGAGGACCGGCAGGTGACCCGATCTCTCAAGATAGCCGTGGCGTCGCACAAGCCCTACTGGATGCCGCCTGATGCGGCCTACCTGCCCGTGCAGGCGGGCGCGGCGGGGAGGGAGGCCATCCCCGGGTTCGCCCGCGACGACGAGGGCGACAGCATCTCCGGGAGGAACCCGCGCTACTGCGAGCTCACGGTGCTGTACTGGGCGTGGAGGAACCTGGACGCCGACTACCTCGGCCTGGCCCACTACCGTCGCCACTTCGCGGGCTCGGGGGAGCGCGGCGTGATGACCGGCGCGGAGGCCCTCGCCGACCTGGGCAGGGCCCCCGCGCTGCTGCCCCGCGAGCGACGCTACTACGTGGAGACGATCGAGTCCCACTACGGCCACACCTTCGACCCCGCGCACATCGACGCGCTGCGCCAGGCGCTCTCCGATGTCTCGCCGGGGCGCCTGCCCGCCTTCGAGCGGCGCATGCGCATGACGCACGCCCACATGCTCAACATGGCGGTCATGCGCGCAGACGTCCTCGGCGCCTATTGCGGCTGGCTCTTCGACGTGCTCGCGCGCGCCGAGGAGATGATCGACTTCGAGGGCATGACGCCTTTCGAGGCGCGGTGCATAGGGCGGCTCTCGGAGCGCCTGCTCGACGCGTGGCTCGACTCCGAGGGCATGCCCTGCGTCGAGCGCCCCGTCGTGAGCATGGAGCCCGTCAGCTGGGCGAAGAAAGGCACCGCCTTCCTTGCGGCGAAGTTCCTGGGCAGGAAGTACGAGGCGAGCTTCTGATGGGCGCCGAAGGCCCATGAGGCAGAAGGTCCTCTGCTTCGAGCGGGTGCGGGCTCTCGGAGCTGCGGCGGTCACGCTCTTGCGCGGCGTTCCTCGCCATGGGGTGCTTCCTGGGCAGATCCCTCGGCAGGATTGGGTTCCTCGTGGCTGGGCGCAGCTTCGGGGCATACGCGATGCGCCCCGTGCTCCTCAACCTGCTCTACAAGGCGCTGGGCTGGGGGAGCGCGGTCGCCCTGTCGTTCGCCCTGTTCAAGCTGGGCACCTTCGCGATCGCGCTCGGCGGCTCCCTCCTCGCGACGACGGCGCCCAAGAAGGCTCCAGGGACGAGGAGCGTTCTGTGAGGGATGCCTTTGGCCACGAGTCAAGGAAGGTCTTCGAATGAGCAAGATCCTCATATATTCAGAGGCTTGGGGCAGAGGCGGAATTGAGACGTTCGTGAGGAACGTCTTGCCAACCCTTGTCGAGGCGGGGTTTGAGGCCGACATCTTTTCCACGTGGGACTGGGAGGAGCAGGACGACGTCTGGCTGGAGAGCCTGGGCGTCAATCGCTCTGCGGCTTTCAAGGGGTTCAGGCCTGGCCAGGTGAGGCGTCTCGTGGAGGGTCCTCGGGCGTTCCGTCGGCTGCTGAATACAGGCGGGTATGATGTCGTCTGGGTCAACGCCATGAACGGCATGGGCTTCCGGTTCGCTCGAGAGGCCGAGCGCGTGGGCGTGCCGGTTCGGGTCGTCCACTCCCATAACTCGGATGTAGGCGACGGGGCGAAACTCCTCAAGCGCGCTGCGGGCAATTTCGGGATTGCTCTTTGGGGCGGTAGCTCCACTAAGAACATTGCCTGCTCCGCCGATGCGGGAAGATACCTCTTCCGCGGCAGGCCGTTCGACGTCGTCAGCAACGGGGTGGATGTCGGGCGTTTTCGCTTCAGCCAAGCGAAGCGCGAGCGAGCGCGAGAAGAGCTCGGGGTGGATGACGATGTCACGCTCGTGGGGAGTATCGGAAGGATCGATGCGCAGAAGAACCCCCTCTTCCAGGTCGAGGTCTTCGCTGAGTACAGGAGGATGGACGCTGGGTCGAAGTACCTGATGCTCGGGCAGCCGGCCATGGTTGACGAGGTGCTTGAAAGAGCTCGTCAGCTCGGCGTTGACGGCGCCCTCATCGTTCATGAGCCGGTCCAAGACCCTTCTCCGTATTACAGCGCGCTGGACGCGTTTCTTATGCCGTCTCTGCACGAAGGCCTGGCCTTCGTGCAGATTGAGGCGCAGTGCGCGTCTCTGCCCGTACTATGCACAGATGCTATGCCTGAGGAGGCTGACCTAACCGAGCTCTCACAACGCTGCTCATTGAATGATCCTCCTGTTGTGTGGGCTGAGCGCCTGCGGGAGCTGGTCGAGGCCTTCAGGGGAAAGCGATGCGGCTTCTACGCTGATGAGGTGGAGAGAGCTGGCTTTTCGTCGGACGCTTGCGCACGGAAAGTGATCGAAGTCATTAGCGGCGCGCAAGATGGTTTATAAGAAGTCTGCTGTCTCGTTTTGTGAATGCATCCTCGTGAAACAAGGTGCTTCTGTTTGCGCTAGGCCGAAGCGAAGGCGTATCGTCCAAATGGTCTTGGTAGCGTTGTTCTCACGCGGCATATCAACGAGCGTCGAGATTAGCCCTAGTGTCGGCATCATGCAGAACGGCCTCAAGACCATCTGCATATGTCAAGCATTCTGGAAGACGATGTCTGGATATACCAGGATGCGTCCTTGGGTAAAGCTAGCTACTACCAGGGATCCGCTGCCCTGTCATGTGAGCGTATTGGCCTTTCCGAAAATCGTGTTGCCGATAGGCCCAAAACATTAACTTGATCAGGCATTTTGTATGAGATCTAAGGCACCAACACCAGATTCAGAAGAAAAGTGATGGGTTTTTGGCCGTACTGTCAGATGCCCTCTAAGCTGAGGGTTAAAAACAAGCTATGAGATGCAGCTTTACAACTAAAGAAACGACATCATGTGACCTCAAGTACAGGTGGGCTTCTGGGTGCAGACAAGTGCGTCACACTCAGCCCCTAGCGCTTCTTCTTTCGCTTGGAAGATTTGGAGACAAAGGCAGTGGCTTGAGCCTTCTTCCTCCTTGTGTAGGCAGTGGCGCCCTCAACAGCATTCGGTGCACCGAATGCCAAAAGCAGCCGTCTTCTGGTCTCCTTGAAGGTGCCGAACCCGCGGCTTTTGCGTTTGAGTTCCTTGATCTTGTCGTTGGTCGACTCTGCCCGTGCCGTGTTGACATGGCTTATCGTTGCCGTTACCAGGTAGCGCTTGTACCTGGCAACGGTTTTGGCAAATCTCCTCATCTCAGGCACCTCAAGTGCGCTTGCCTTGCTAATCCAGTTATCAAGAGCCTTCTCGCATTCGCATCTGTCGGTCCAGTGATGGTCTTGCCATATGTAGTAGAGCTGAAGTGTCAGGTAGGCCTGCCTGAGGTGAGAGTGCTTGGTATCGCAAATGGCGAGCATGCCGCATATCGTATTCTTTTCTACTTCAATCCACGGCGCGTCTCCGTGCTCGCGTCTTCTCTTGCCCCGGTTGGCCGCGAGCTTGCGATGTCGTCTTTTTATGTCAGCCCCGTTGCTCGCGCCCTTCTGCAGACGACGTCGGGCATCATCTATGCAGGAAACGCCGGTCTTTGCGACATGGAACCGGTCAACTCCCATGCATGCGAGCTGGCACCACTTCTTTGCCGCGTTCAGGTAGACGTCGTACATGTCCGAGCAGAAGAAAGAGACGCATCTGCGCTCATCGAGCCCGAACTGTTTGAACCACTGATCCATATCATCTGCGTCTCTACCTTCAATGACGTCGATCAGATATCCGGTAGCACCGTCATAAGCACAGGCCCAAAACACACAGACCTGCTTTCCTGTGTCGGATTCTCGGTAGCTCATAGCATGTATCTCGTCTGTGAGCAGTATGCAGGGAAGCTTTGGCTTTTTGATATGTACGCTGTTTATGACAAGGCGCACCGTGTCGTGCGAGATGTTGCATGCACATGCCACCTCGGTTATGGTCTGTCGTCTGCGCAAAAGATTGATGACGTGTTCCTCGAGCGCATCAGTGATGGTAGGGCTTACGACAGAAGCGAAGGGAACATCTGCGCTTTTTGTAGCCCCACATCTTTTACACCTGTACCTTTTGATCTTGACGGTCAACGTACAGGGTGTCTCACCTACGACATGTGCCATGCGTTTGGCGTAGCTTCCGCGCCCTGTCATGGTGTGTTTGCACCCAGGGCATGCAATATCGGGGGTATCGATAGTGACGTGAAGATCGGTAAATCCGGCGCTGGCTCCCGCCTTATCAACGCGAACACTGTTTGGCAGGCCAACATCTGCTGGGCGTATCCTGCTCATGAGGCCATCACCCAGCCTTCAAATCCTAAGATGGCAAACCTGCACCACCCGGGACAGTCTTCAATGGCACCGTCATTAAAGGCACATCCGCGCGAGAAGCACTTTTCTGAGAGTGCCTCAACACACAGCACGTCCCATGCGCTATGCTCACCCTGTTTGATTCTTTTTAGTGCTGCAAGCTCTACATCGTGCGCGCAAAGCACGTTGCCGTCGGACTTTATGCACTCGCTTGCGTATGTATCGGGCAGTAAGCCTTGTGTATACGCGAGCCTTCTTTTCTTGTTGGCTTCTCTGCTGTTCATGGAGTCGTTCCAATCCTCCGGTGACGCAGATGCCGCAAGGAGGATGCGAGGTGTTGCTGGCACCTTGCATCCTCCGCTTTTTCGCTTCCGATACGCTTCGGTATCCGCGTTACCGGAAATCGTTGTCAATAGATTTACTCGGAAGCTCGAGACAAGCATGAAAGTGGTCTCATGAAATCGCAATACCCCAGTTCAGGGCAGGTGAGCAACACAACTTTCCACAAGAGTTGTGTTGCTGGGCCCAAAATGGAGGCGAAAATTGGCAAAACAACACCAGATTCAGAAAAGCCAGCGTATTCTTGCGAGACGTGGTGTCTTCGTTTGCGCCGGAGCGAAGGTGTTGGCTAAGCCGAGCGATACTTTGACTGCAGGACGCGGCGCCGTCATTGCGGGCAACGCGGTAGTCGTATGCAATGTACCCGTCCACGAGATGCGGGGAAGCATACCTGCTCCCAAGATCGGAGAGGTGGATGTCTAAGTTTATCCCACTCGTTTCGATTGTCGTTCCGTTTTACAACTTGCAGGATTGCGCCTCTCGTTGTCTTGACTCTATCCTAGTTCAGGACTTCGTCGACTTTGAAGTGGTGTGCGTCGATGACGGGTCGAGTGATAAGACTGGTGAGATACTTGACTCGTATGCAAGACTCGACGAGCGCATTAGGGTGCTGCATCGTGACAATGGGGGGCTTTCAGCTGCCCGGAACAGCGGCGTCTCAGCGTCTCGTGGGGCGTTCGTGAGTTTCGTCGATGGTGATGACGTGGTGCATCCCCGTTATCTCAGCCAGCTGTGGCGAGCCCTCGAAGGACGAGAAGACCGGATGGCTATATGCGGTGCCGTACGTATAGCGGACGGCACCACGGTGCCCGATGACCCAGGTCATCGGAGGGCATTGCGCGTTATGGATTGCAGCTCTGCTGCTTTCTCGATCATATTCAATGAGATAAGCGAAGCAGCATGGGGAAAGCTAGCTCCGAGACGAATATTCATAGAAACGCCCTTTCCAGAGGGTCAGCTGTACGAGGATCAAAGTGTCGTATGCGCTCACCTAGCAGCAGTTAGTGATGTCGCCGTTGTCGATGAACGCTTGTACGGCTATGTGATGAGAGACGGATCCATTGTCAACGTGCGCTACGTTGACCTGGGGCAGATTGCTGATTACGAGGAGGCTATAGAGAGATTTTGCTCTGATGCAGGCAGCTCATGGCCCGAGCTTGTTCGATACTTGACTTGGTGGCAGGCTTTTTGCGCCGTGAGGATTCACTCACTCGCTTCTAGGTTGTCGGATGAGGCCAAGGGACGGGAGATTGACGAGA
>NZ_JAAKEE010000057.1:0-15505 GCF_011038995.1 Adlercreutzia sp. ZJ242 | reverse complement strand
GTGCTTTGCCATGATGAACCTTCCTTTCTCGATCTGGTTGGCAATGCCAGTCGAGTATAGGAAGCGTGGCTCTGCTTGAAATCGCGGTGTTGGAGGTTATGCGGCTCGTCCTGAAATCGGGTGTTGCTCGCTACGAAATCGATGCGGCTGAAAATTGGAAATAATCATATTGTCGTCATCGCAAACGACCCAGCATTCAACGTCGTCTTCGACAAGACCTTCCTCCTGCGCAATCTTAGATCGACGTGCAACGGTATGATCAATGAGTTTCTTATGCTGACCCTTCTCTCCCTCGATCCTGATATCAAAATAGCCAGGGAGGCGGAATACGCTTCGACGCAGAATATCAAAGTACTCGCATTCAGTTTTCCCCTCGCAGCAAATAAGCATCATACTGGCCATGAGCACCTACTCCTTGATGAAAGGAATGCCGCCGTAATAGCCGGCATTGTAGCGGCGTTCAAACGAATCGTCCTTTCTGGCTCCAGCCTCAGCAAAGGTGAGAATGCGTGACTCTTCCCCAAGGGTCTTTTCAACAATCGCCATTTCGTCACGTCCCAAGTCGGACATTATCGAAGTGTTATGCGTGATGAGCACGAGGCTTGCCCCGAGGCTGTCATTGGATTGCGATCTGAACATGGATATGATAGCTCGCGCCAAGACGGGATGGATATAAGAGCTGAACTCATCAATGAATAGCGTCTTGCCGGTTTCTATGGCATCGATGATCGGAACGGCCACCTCGAAAAACTTCTGAGTTCCCATAGACTCCATCGAGGCGAAGTCAAACTCCGCCAAGCCGACTACGGTGTCCTCCTCGTCGCGAACCGCATGTAGCGTTTTGAACTCAGTTCCGCCCTCCTTGAGCATCGCCTTCTTGATGTGAGACGGAACCTGGATGGGAAGTGAGTCAATTGCCGATTCGGAAATGGGCACTCGGCTGAATGCGATATCCCTGATTGCGATGTCGCATTTTTGCAGGAGAGAGACGGTTTTGCCCTTGAGGCTCTCATTATGCCTGAGCATCCCAACAAACCGAGGCGTCAGCAAGTCCCAGCTCGAATTGTCATCGATAATCGATACGGAAGAAAGCAAGTTGAAGACGATGTTCGCGTATTCGTTGTTGTCTTCTCGTGCCTTGGTGATGATTAGCGTTTCGGGCCGGGTCTTATTCTGCAGACGCTTTCCGAACTTATTCTTTGCAGCGGTTGAGTTCAGGTTCACTTCGGCATCGCGAGAGAACACGGTCCTTCGCCTGAGGCTATTGGAAGATTGCTCCCAAAGCGTTTCGCCGACAACTCTATCGTGATCGAAGGAGAATTCGTAGATGAACAAGCGTCTGTCATCTTCAAACTTAAGAGAGAAACGCGTTGGCTTTTCCCAGTTGCCTTGCTTCAGAAGAAACGGCTCGTAGGGTAGGTTCCAGTTGGCAGAGGACGAGTTCACGATGCAGGAGAAAGCTGCTTTTAACGCCTTGATCACATTAGATTTTCCACACGCATTGGCACCGTAAAGTGCAGTGATTCTACGACCCTCAAGGTCACCGAAATTAATCGTCTGCGCCTTGCGGAAGGATCTAAAGTTTTCGATCTCAAGTGATAGCAGTCGTGTCATTCTCTCCTCCTTCTCCAATAATCTTACAATATCATTTATTTGCCAGAACTATCGGAGTTTTACGCGTTTCTGCGTTTTTCGTTAGTTTAAATAGTAAAAAGATGCTGGAACGAATGATACACGCAGAGTTAATGTTAAGAAATGCGATGCGGCTCGCTGTAATTGATTCAGAGGCTAGGTGTTCGTCAAGGCTCGTAAATACGCTCCTCTTGCTGTCGTAAGCATTGCATTTCGACAGCACGCGCGGCTTCTTGAGCACGATCTCGCGGTAGCCTCCGAAGGGGCGAATCCTTCGGGAGCGGTTCGTCTCGGCGTTGGTGGTGACCTCGAGCACGGCGGGGACCTGGTTGCTCACGCGGGAGTGGTTCTGCAGCGCGAGCCCGCTGACGAAGCCTGCCGCCTCGCCTCCAGCGACGAGGTACTTTCGGGCGATGACCTTCTCGGGGTCGAGCGGGGCCTCGACGGCGCGGCCGAGGACCTCCGCGCGCTCCGGGACGTAGTACACGCCGCGCGAGAAGCGCGCGAGCGTGCCCTCGGCGACGGCCGCCTTCAGCCAGCCGAACACCGTGCTGCGCGCCTAGCCCGGGAATACGGCCAGGGCGTCCTCCGGGAGGATGGGCTCGCCTCTGCCGAAGCGCTCTGCGAGTATGTCGACGAAGTTCTTCATGTCGCCATTATAGAGCTGGACTAGTTTATACAATATTGAGTTAATTTCATCTACCTTCATAATTGCCTTGTCGATCGGGCTTCTCGGAACTCTTGTCGGGTCCGGGGTTTCCGACCTTTCCGAAATCAGAGAGAGCGATTGCCCTGAGGAGCTGGATGGCCCTTATTGATAACGCTGTGAGAGATGTTTCACGCGTCTGATGCAACGGAGATGGCAGCGTGTCATCATACTGCATGGTGCTCGAGCGGTTAGCAGAGATGATGGCTCGAGGGATGCTAATGACGATCAAGGGACGGTGCGCTCGGAAAGGATTGATGACATGATCGACCTGAGAGATTATTACCTAAACAACATCAAGGACAGCGATTATCACCATCGCTTCTACGCGCTTGTCAGAAACGTGAACAAGACTTACAACGTGTTTTACGGGGAGCAGGAAAGCGAAAGCTACCAGTTCCTCGTGCATGACGAGGAGGAGGCGATTGACAAATTTCGAGATCTTTGCCAGCCAGGCAACGATTGTCCGAACGCTGAAGATACGTGCTGGTTCTACTTGATTGCCTACTACCTGGACGCTTGCGGCTATATCATCGATGAGTTTCCGAACGTGCTGAGGAGACCGCCGTGCGATCCATCCGATTTCATCTACACAGAAATTCGCGACAGAATCATCGCGCTTGGCCGCGATGACAATGGCGTCGTGCGTTACGCAACGCGCCGCGCGATCGTTGCAGGCATGAAATTCAAGCGTGAAAAGCCATCTGCTCTCGTTGACGAAGATATAAACCAGAAGATCAGGCTGATATCCGCGAGGAACGCAGGATTCGAGGAGATGAGCGACGACGAGAGGCTCAGGGAGATAGTGAATCTCATAGAGAACCTTCTCAAGAAGGACGGCAAGTTCATCCAGCCGGATTATGATGAAGTGATGTTCGATTTCGTGGACGAGGATGTTGTGAAGAGGCTCAAGAGTAAGCTCCAGTGCTTCAGGCATTCGAGCGAGGAAGCACTCAGCGAGAGAGCGGCTTTCAGCGATGAGCAGAAGTCGTTCCTGATCGATTTCGGGGTGACGATCTGTAAGGCATTACACAGGCTGGTCAAATAGCGCATTGGGGTCACGTTGCTCCCGATGGATCAGGATGCCGCGATACGACCTTTCGTCAGGGCTGTGTCACTGGGCCAAGGCAGAGCCAAGAGCAGCGGAACAACGCCAGAATGAGTCTTGGGTTATCCGATCGGGCGTGAAGACACATGACGCTGCGTCGCAGAGTCGATGCTACTTGCCTTCTATCTGCTGAGGGGGATTGGCCTCCTGCCCGGCTTTCCATTCCTTGTATTCAGCTAACAGCTTTCTTGCGAGCTCTTTCTTCTTGTATTCGGGTAGCTGCTCGAAAACGTTGACTTTGCCCTTTGCTTCCGAAAGCGGCACCTCCTTGTCTCCATCGGGCGTTCTCACCTGAGCCATGGGCTCGCGCTCGCCTTTTAAATCCACCGTTATGGACACGAGAATCCATGGAGCAGCAGAGCGCTCCTCCCCGTTTTCTTTGCTCATTTCAATCCATCCTTCCGTCTATGTGTGTTGAGTTGCAGGGTTCGTGTGAAGCGTCGAGCCCCTCTCCCTCACCCCTTCCAGAAGTCCTGGATGAGGTCTTGGCGGGTGGAGTGGCCGGTCTTCTTGAATATGTTGTGCACATGGGCCTTCACGGTGCCGAGGGCTAGCTGCAGCTCGCTCGCGATGTTCTGGTTGTCCTTCCCCTCGAGGACCAGGCGCAGTATCTCCCGCTCGCGGGCGGTGAGGCCGTAGCGCTCGCCGTAGGCGGGCAGCATGTCGTCGACGTAGGCGTACAGGTCAGGGGTTTCGGGCATCGGCGGCTCCTTGAAACGCAGGTGCAAGGTGGCCGACGCGGCGCGCAGGGTCACGAAGGAGAACACGATGATCAGCACGTTCTCGGAGAAGTTGCGCTCGGAGATGTAGAGGGGAAGGAGCGTGGCGTTGCCGATGACGCCGGGGTCGAGCACGAGGATCATGAGCACGTCCTCGAGCACTATCATGATGACCAGCACAGCCGTCAAAGCGAACAGGCGCTTGTGGCGGCGCAGGCGGGCCTTCTCCACCCTGCTCGCGGTGGTGCGGTAGCGCAGCAGCGCATAGCCAAGGCACCACAGCATGAACGCCTGGCGCGTGGTGTAGAACAGCCACTGGCGAAGCGCGGTTTCCGGCAGGGCCAGGATGATGGTCGCGCATGACGCCGTGAAGGCGATCGCCGGCGCAACTATTAACAGCATGCGCCGCTCGTTGAGGTAGTCGCACACCACCATCCAGAGCGACTGCAGGGTCCCCAGCCCCATGAGGGTGCGCAGCGCCGGATTGTCGATGCCGTAGAACGAATCGAGCGAGTAGGCGATGTTTTGGCCCAGGTACTCATACTGGAAGATGAGCGCCAAGTCGAGAAAGTAGAAGACCAGCATAAGAAACGCATAGAGGAACGAACGTCGATGCGACACGAAGTAAGCCGACAGCGACACCGACCCCGCCACCAAGCAGACGACCATGATGAGAATGGTATAGAGGTAGAAAGCAGTTTCCACGCCATGCTCCTCATCTAAACTCGGGTTTGGTTTACAGAGCGGGATCGGTTTATGGGCACTCGCTGAACTGCTTTTGCCGGCATGCGAATCGCAGCGGCTCGATGGGTCCATTGAAGCACAAAAGCCCGGTCACCTGGTCCGTTTCGCGGGATTATTTTGGATATAAGCCTGCGTTATGCCACGTCGCGTGAAAAATAATCCCCGACGAGACTTTCCAAGCATCCGCACCGACTCCATGATGCGAGCCAAGAGCCGCAGAGCTCATGGCGAGGAGCTGCGGAAAGAAGGCGCCGGCGCCTTGGCGCGCGGGGTCGAGGAAAGTCCCTAAGGAGGGGTTTCATGGTCAAGGATTATCTCGATACCAACGACTTCACCAAGGAAGAGCTTCTGGACATGGTGGATCTGGCGATTGCCATGAAGAAGATGATCAAGGAGGGCGGGCGCTACCCGCTTCTGCTGGAGAACAAGACGCTCGGCATGATCTTCCAGCAGGTGTCAACCCGCACGCGCATCTCCTTCGAGACCGCCATGACCGACCTGGGCGGCCATGCGCAGTTCTTCGGCCCAGGCTCCATCCAGCTCGGCGGACATGAGTCCATCGAGGACTCGGGGCGCGTGATGGGCTCGCTCGTGGACATCCTCATGGCGCGCGTCGACCGCCACAAGGACGTGGTGGACCTCGCGCGGTACTCCGCCGCGCCTGTGGTCAACGGCATGAGCGAGTACAACCACCCCACCCAAGAACTCGGCGACCTCATGACCATGATCGAGAACCTGCCTGCGGGCAAGAGGATCGAGGACTGCAAGCTCGCCTTCATCGGCGACGCCACCCAGGTGTGCGTGTCGCTGATGTTCATCGCCTCGAAGATGGGCATGGACTTCGTGCAGTTCGGGCCGAAGGGCCATCAGATCACGGACGGCGGCCTGCAGGTGGAGAACAAGGTGGATTTGCTCGCCATCGGACAGGAGAACTGCCGGGTGTCGGGCGGCACCATCACCATCTCCGACGACATCGAGTGCATCAAGGGCGCCGACTTCGTGTACACCGACGTGTGGTACGGCCTGTACGACCAGGAGGAGGAAGGCGCCAGCTACCTGGACGTGTTCTACCCGAAGTATCAGGTGACGCCCGAGATGATGGACTTCGCCGGCCCGAGCTCCCAGTTCATGCACTGCCTGCCGGCCACGCGCGGCGAGGAGGTTGTGGATGCGGTGATGGACGACCCCGAGCACAGCTTGTGCTGGGTGGAGGCCGAGAACCGCAAGCACTCCATCCGCGCCATCTTGGCGACGCTGTGCCCCCAGGGCCCGCGCGACGCCGTTGCGGCCGACGAGGCGCAGGCCGTGGTGGATGCCCGCATGGCGAAGCTCGGCAAGCTCGGCCTGTAGCTCCGCTTACCCTGGCGTGCTCTTGCCAACCTCCGGGTCTTTGCTGGCCCCTAAGCGCTTGAGCTCATCAAATCAATTCCTCAAATTAAGGAGTTACCCTCATGAGCGGTAAGAAGAAGTTCTCCTTCGTAAGCGTTATCCTCTCGGTCATTTGCGTGGTGTTCGTGTGCGAGGCGGCAGCTCCGGCGGCGGCCATCGGCAACCAGCAGTTCTTCTGGTGGATCTTCCTCATCATCACGTTCCTCCTGCCTTACGGCATGGTGGTGGCCGAGCTGGGCACCACCTACGATTCCGAGGGCGGCATCTACGATTGGGTGCGCGACGCACTCGGCGACAAGTGGGGCGCGCGCATCGGCTGGTACTATTGGATCAACTTCCCCCTGTGGATCGCCAGCCTGGCAACCTTGTTCCCGCCGATTCTCGGCATGGTGCTCGGCATCGACATAGAGTCGAATCTGTTGGTCACGCTCCTCATCGAGCTCGTCTTCGTGTGGATCGTCGTGTTCATGAGCTTCTCGAAGGTGTCTGACTCCGAGTGGATTCTGAACGGCGGCGCGGTGCTGAAGGTGCTCGTGGCTCTCAGCGTGGGCGTGCTCGGCATCTGGTTTGCGTGCATGAACGGATTTGCGGGCGACATGTCCCCGGCGACCTTCCTGCCCGACGTGACCAACACCGCCGCGCTTGGATACCTGTCCATCATCATCTTCAACTTCATGGGCTTCGAGGTGGTGTGCACGTTCGCCAAGGACATGCAGAACCCCTCCCGCGACATCCCCAAGGCGATCATCATGGGCGGCCTGGCCATCGGCGCCATCTACCTGTTCTGCGGCTTCGGCATCGGCGCGGCCATCCCCGCCGACCAAATCGACCCGGACTTCGGCATGATCATGGCCGTCATGACAATGGTGGGCGAAGCAAGCCCCATCTTCATCATCATCGCCGTCGTGTTCCTCATCACCTTGTTCGCGAACATGGCGTCCTGGTCCTTCGGCGTGAACGCGGTGGCCGAGTACGCGGCGAAGAACCAGAACTTGCCGCGCGTGTTCTCCCACGTGAGCCCCAAGACCGGCATGCCCACCGGCGCGGCTGTGGTGAACGGCGTGGTCGCTTCGGCCGTGCTGCTCATTCAGCTTATTCCCGACGAGAACATCTCCCAGGGGCTGTTCTGGACGCTGTTCGCCACGAGCGTCGTGTTCCTGCTGCTCACCTATATCCCCATGTTCCCAGCATTTCTGAGGCTGCGCAAGGTTGACGCGGAACGCCCGCGCGTGTACCGCTTCCCGTTCTCGGGCACGGCCTGCAAGGTCATCCTGGCTATCCCGGTGATCGAGCTGGTGTTGGCCATCGTGGCGACCATCGTGCCGCTGTCGGGCGAGGAGGTGGCCGACAAGCTGCCCATGCTGGTGATATTCGTGGTGTTCTTGCTGATGGGCGAGGCAGTGCGCGTGATCTCGGCACGAGGCCGCAAGGAGGAGTTCAAAGGTCTCACCCTGGAGCTTGCCGCAGAGCGCCTCGCAGAGGAAGCTGCGGAAGCGCTTGGCGAAACACCCGATGATGCGCGCGACGAGTCGCTCGTCGATGCGCACGCCGATGCGCCCGCGCCCACCACAACCGCATGACGCTCACCGCAGGCGGGATGCCGCCTTTGGGGCGGCGCCCCTAAGGCGGCATCCCCTGGAGCGGCGGCCCCTGGAGAGGCGTACCGCTCGCCACCGCAACCTCGCGAAAGGACTTCCCATGAAGACGATTCCCGAATCTGTTTCCACCCCTGCAGCCGACGGCTTCTACATGCCGGCTGAGTTCGCCCCGCAGACGCGCGTGTGGATGGGCTGGCCTCACCGCACCGACACGTGGGCGCACGGCGCCAAGCCCGCCCAAAGGCAGTACGCCGCCATCGCGCGTGCCATCGCCGCGTTCACGCCCGTGTACATGTGCGCCAACCAGGTTGACTACGCCAACTGCAAGGCCGTCTTCGAGGATGACGAGAACGTGACCGTCATCGAGATGACCACCGATGACGCTTGGTTCCGCGACACCGGCGCCACGTTCGTCATCGACGGCAAGGGCGGCAAGCGCGCCTGCCACTGGCACTTCAATGCGTACGGCGGCTTTGTCGACGGCCTGTACTTCCCTTGGGACAAGGACGAGCAGATTGCCGAGAAGATGGCCGAGTTGGCGGGCTGTCGCCGCTACCGCCCCGACGACATGATTCTCGAGGGCGGCTCCATCACCGTGGACGGCGAGGGCACCGTGGTGGTGACCGACCAGTGCCTGCTCTCCCCGGGCCGCACTGCCTCGGCCGTGCTCGCCGAGGAAGCCCAGGAGGACACCATTTGGCCCGCGTACGCCAGAAAATTCGAGCCCTGGAGCGAAGAGCTGCGCGCGTACATGACCGACGAGCTGAAGAAGTACTTGGGAGTGGAGAAGGTCATCTGGGTGAGAGAGGGCATCGACCCTGCGGAGACCAACGGGCACATCGACGACGTGGCCACGTTCATCGCACCTGGCGTCATGGCCTGCATCTGGACCGATGATCCGGAGTACCCCTTCTACGACCAGTGCCATGCGGCTTACGAGACGCTCTCGACCGCCGTGGACGCGAAGGGCCGCCCACTGAAGGTGCACAAGCTGCCCATGCCGGCGAGCCCGCTGTACATGGACCAGGCTTCCTGCGACTCCATCGACGCCGACGAGAACGCCGAGCCGCGCGTAGCTGACGAGCCGCTGATCGCCTCCTACATGAACTACCTCGTGACCAACTGCGGCGTGATCGTGCCGCAATACGGCGACGAGAACGATCGGCTGGCCGTCGAGGTGCTCCAGCAGATTTACGACGAGGTGTGGGGCGAGGGCGTCTATCAGTGCGTAGGCGTGCAGTCCGAGCAGGTGGTCTTCGGCGGCGGCAATATCCACTGCATCACCCAGCAGGAGCCCGCCGTATAAGACAGGAGGAGCCTGCCGCATCACCTAGCAGGAGCCTGTCGTATGAAGCAGAGGTCCGGCGCATAACCAGGAAGAGCTTGCCGCATCAGGCGAGATCCCACCACATAAGGTAGGAGCCTGCCGCACCAGGCAGAGGCCCGCCGTATCAGGATGACGCAGGGCGAACAACCCGGCGTCATCCTGAGCGGAGCGCCCGCAGGGCGCGGAGCCGAAGGATCTGGCCGCGAGTCCAGGTGGGCATGCGAGCGCGCCATGTCTGGAGCCCGATCTTTCGATTCGCTTTGCCTGCTTCGTGCCTTTAGCTTTCTTTTCGCTTGTTCTTTCGGTTTATTTTGATTGGGCTGTCGTATGCAGAGTTCCCGAGTTGGGCCTTCTAGCCATCGATCAATCAAACATCGGATTTCGGTAACTTCTCAAAGAAACCGCAGCTCGCAGATGCGCTTGCCTTCTCGTCTTGCCACAAATGTAAGATAGAGCACATTGATCTTAATGCTCCTCTTTACGTTGGCATTTACATCAGCGTCCCTGAAGAAACTGCCATTGCGCCACCGAGTAGTTGTTGGACGGTTAAGCCGCTATAGAGCAGGTCACTGATTAACTCCTTTCATCGACCGGTCGACACGGAGAATGCTGACTGTTGCCGAATCTCTAGAGAGCAATCTCGCCTTTTGTGAACGACAAGAAAGCATGCATAACGCGCTGCGGTTTCTAGCTTCGCTTACGATGGCTTTTGCCCGCCGACAGGTTATGGACTGATGCTGTCCCCGACGCCCTCCATGAAGTCATCGGTGAACAGGTCGGCTGCCGCCAGCATCGAGGCCAGCATGTCGCTCTCCTTGGGATGAGCACCACCGTGTCGCCTATCCTGTTGAGTAGACCTCCTCGCCGTCGAACCTGCAGCTCTTGGGCGGCCTCACGGCCTGGGAGCCGCCGTTGGCCATGAGCTTCGCCGTTATCATGGCAATCGCCTCGGATTCTGGAATTATCTTATAGAACTGCACGAGAAAAGGCATTCTTCAGGGGGTATAAAGTATAGTTTTTCAAAAAACTACCCCCGTAAGTGAGAAATAGGTGATTCGAGAATGAGGTTGTTCAAACGCGAGGCCTATCTGAGCAAGATACGCGGCTTCTACGATGACGAGGAAACAATAAAGGTCATATCGGGAGTTCGCAGGTGCGGGAAATCGTGTCTCATGAGGATGATACAGGAAGAGATCGAGGGGCGGGGCGTAGGCAAGGACCACATCCTCTATCTCGACCTCGACAAACGCGGCCTCAGGTCGATCAAATCCAAAAGCCAGCTGGAGGCCCTCATCGCCCCTTTGGCCGAGCTGTCTGGGACGAAGTACGTATTCATAGACGAGATCCAAAACGTCAAGGGGTTCGAAGAGGTCGTGAACGGCTTTCGCACCGAAGGCGGGTTCTCCATCTTCATCACTGGATCCAACTCCTATCTCCTCTCCGGTGAGCTGGCCACGAAATTGACGGGACGCTACATTGAGTTCGAGGTGCAGACGCTCACTTTCCCGGAATACTGCGACATGAAGCGGTTCCTGGGAAAGCGCGTGAGCCCCGACTTGACGAAGGAGTTGGATGCCTATATTTTGGAGGGCGGCTTCCCGAAGGCGCTTTACTACGACAGCATGCAGGACAAGCGCACCTATGTCACGTCGGTCGTGAACGAGATAATCGAAAAGGACGTCCGACGTCGCGTGCGCATCTCGAATCTCTCCCTGTTTACCCAGATACAGAGCTACATCATCAATAACTTCGGCGCCACGACATCGCTTACCAACATCCTGAAGGAGCTTGAGAAGCAAGGCGTCCACCTCAAGCGGGAGACCCTTTCCAGATATCTGGGCATTCTCGAGGATGCGAAGATCATTCGAAAGTGCACGCGCTTCGACATGAAGTCGCGCAAATCGCTTCAGGGCCAGCAAAAGTACTATCTGGCCGACCTGAGCTTCTTTTTCGCGCTGAACACGGACAACAAGATCAACTACGGTCCAGTCCTCGAGAACATCGTCTACTCGTACGCACGCAGCAAGGACTATAGCGTAAGCGTAGGGCGCATAGGAAAGCTCGAATGCGACTTCATCGTGCGCGACCAGAGCATGGGGTACGCCTACGTGCAAGTAGCCATGACCATCGCCTCCTCGAAAGACACTGAGGACCGGGAATACGCACCCTTGGAGCGGCAGAGGGACAACTACCCCAAGTTCGTGCTCACCAGAAACGACTCCACCCAGCGACGTAGCGGCGTATATCATGAGAACATCACCGACTTCATGATGAGGGGCAAAGGGTTCACGGACGGGCTTTATTCCGAACCGTACGAGTGGGAACATGGGGACGACATCGATATGTATCGCACAATCGAGTGCCCGAGCTGCAAGTTTGCGCAGCGCATCGACCTTGCGGATTACGTGATCGACGCCACGACGGGCGAGGATAACGATATAACCATGGGACCCGATGTGGTGTATGACTTTGATGCTGAGGACATCGTCTGCCTGGAATGCGGGGCAAAGCTCCGAGCCTATGGCTACATTCGCGAATATCCGATCGGTGCGTTCGACTCTGAATACATAAAAGTCGTGCTCGCGCGATAACGGGCTTCCCGCCTACGGGACCGGGGTGCAGCTCCTCAATGGACGGCGAGAGGTCTGCAACACCTGGGTCACCGATGCGAGCGGGGCACACACCTAGCCAACAAGCGTAAGGACGGACGCATTAGAACGGCCAGATAGATGGGCCCACGCCTATTCGTGGCCCATCTAATCAGATAGCCATTACTTGCGAATTCAACGACGCTCGGCTTCCTGTGTTAGTGATAAGCCCAAAGTCCAGAGCATCAGGCATCGATAGTATATAATCATATTCACCTCGTGCGTAGGCGCGAGGGCGGTCGTTGATTCTGTCAAGAAGCATCGGACAACGAACTTTACGCCTATCGACGATACGCGAAAGCTTCGTGGTCCTCGTCGCAGATTGCAGGACACCTCGATTCCTCCTTCCATTATAGGATAGGATGTTTCATCAGGCCTTCTTCTCCTAAGCAGGGAAGAGACTAGGCGAGATTCTGAGGGCGCTTCAGCGTACTCAGAATAGTTTGGGCAACTGCTCGGAGGTCAGTGACCTCGCCCGCGTTTCCTCCGAGCATGTGGCCTAGTATGAATGGGTATGCAAAACGAGAAACAATTAAAATAGGTGAGATGCTGCGAGCTTTCTAGGTCCTGTGACGCCTGTGAGCAGATTCTATGTTGCCGAAGTTGGTTTAAGTACGTGGACAAGCATCGCGGCAAGAAAGGCTACGCTCATTTCGACAAGAGAACCTCTCTTGAGGATCGGAAGACGCGCTCAAAGGTTCTTAACCCCGAGTGGGTATCTAGACACGCATTCTGACCTCTTGCTCATTCGGAAATGCAGCGTGGTAAATTTGGCACAATGCGTTCAGGTGAGCCACCTATATCTAGGCGCAAAGTGAGAGATATTCGTTACTGCGCTCACATCGATAGATGTGTATATCAGAGGTACGCCTTCTTAATTGATGCGGCATATAATCGCCAGGTTAAAAACACGCCGGTCGACGAATGCGCTATTGCCTATCGCACCAACAAAGGGCGAAGCAATATCGATTATGCAAAGGAAGTATTCAGCTTTATTGAAAAACAGGAGAGCTGCGTAATTGTCGTTAGCGATTTCGCGGATTTTTTCGAGGGGGTCGACCATCTTTTCTTGAAGCGCGCTCTGTGTGAAGTGCTGAATTGTTCTGTGCTGCCGCCAGACTACTACGCTGTTTTCAAAAATTCGACTCGCTATTCTTGCTGGGAATGGAAGGATCTGCTTGAGCTAAATGGACTCGCAAATGATCATTCCGCTCGGAAGAAGATGAATGAGCGCGAAACCATTCTGCCATATGAGATTTTCAAGCAACAGGTTAAAGGCAAGACAACAAGAAACGACACAGGCCATGGTATTCCTCAAGGATCGCCGCTCAGCGCCGTGTTGTCGAACGTGTACCTTAAAGAGCTCGACGGTGATCTGTCGACGTTGGTAGGTGCTTCGGGTGACCTTTA
This sequence comes from Adlercreutzia sp. ZJ242, assembly GCF_011038995.1. Lineage (NCBI taxonomy): Bacteria > Bacillati > Actinomycetota > Coriobacteriia > Eggerthellales > Eggerthellaceae > Adlercreutzia > Adlercreutzia sp. ZJ242. Next base: position 2,224 of record NZ_JAAKEE010000057.1, on the reverse strand, counting down.
TCGTCGATACTGCGATGATGTTCCTATGGTGCTCCCCGTTGCAAACGGGGATGTCGCAGGCGCATTGAGCGACGCGAAGAGAGCATATTCGCTTATTGCCAGCTACCCGGGAGTGAGAGTGCAGCAAGAAAAGACCAAGAGCCTGCTCTTTTTGCGATTGGGGGAGGTTGGCAGTCTGTTCGAGGTGGATCGAAAGGGTCGCGTGGCAGACAAGCCGACAAGGCTTGATTACTTGGGTTTCTCCTTTGACGGCGCAAATATTCGGATACGAGCCAAAACAGTTGGAAAGTACTACTATCGCATGGGGCGAAAAGCTCGCGTTGCCGTACGCCAGGGCAGAGGGTTCGAGCGCCTTTATGCAAGGTATTCGGAGAAATCATGGGATATCGACGGCAAGGGTAGCTTCGTTGATTATGCAAAGCGAGCAATGGGGGCAATGGATTTAGAGGATCCGACGGCTCTTTCCATAGCGAAGCACAGCATGGAAAAGATTGCCAAGGCGCGCAATCGGGCTAGCGAGGAATAGGCTAGCAAGGCTTTGTAAACTCCGAAAGTGCCGCGTTCTCCTTTCTCGACAAAGTTCTGCGGACATCCGCGCCTCAACGTCAGAAAGCGAGCGCATGAAGAAGAGGGCTGCGCGGATTATGCCTTGCCCAAAGAGAAGTCTAAATGTGCTACAATGTCTTACAATGACTTGAGGAGGGACAATGGCGAGCGTGACGATGACCATCAGGCTCGAGAGCGAGGAGAAGAACCTCATCGCCGACTACGCGGCGGCCTTTAACACCTCCGTGTCCGAGTTCATGCGCCGCGCCGCGCTCGAGCGCATAGAGGACGAGCTCGATCTCAAGGCATGGCACCAGGCCAAGGCGGAGTTCGACGCCGACCCGGTGTCCTACCCCGCCGACGAGATAGCGAAGAAGTACCTGTAGCATGTGGCGGCTCCGGTTCTCCAAGAAGGCCGACAAGCAGCTCTCGAAGATGGACGCCGGCGTACGCCGCGTCATCGTCGCCTGGCTGCTCAAGAACGTTGACGGCTGCGACAACCCGAGGGCCCCCGGCAAGGGCCTCGTGGCCGACAAATCCGGTATCTGGCGCTACAGGGTGGGTGACTACCGTGTGCTTTGCGAGATCAAGGATGACGAGCTGGTTGTGCTGGCCATCGAGATAGGGCACAGGCGCGACATCTACGGATAGGCGGGCGTTGCTTTGCGCCATGGGGTTGGTGGACAAATCAGGCGCTCTCCCCATGCGATTTCCCTCGGTTGTCCCCGTGGAAGTGCATGATTCGCGAAGACGCTCTAAGCTATCGGCTGGACTTGAAGCCCCGTTGATATCGGGGAAATTCGTCCGAGCGACAGCACGCTCTATATCATCGGAAACGGATTCGACCTGATGCACAGGGTCCCGTCGAGCTACTATATGGGGGATTGGGAGCATAGCGTTCTTCTTTTCGACAAAGATGCTGAGCACTGGTCTTTTACGAGCCTGCTTGCCCCCATCAAGAACCAGGGTCTGATAAGCGCGCGTTTGCGTCATGTTTACGCCACCGGCTCCGATATCACCTTCGTCTACAATAATCGCGTCAGGTCCTACGACTTGGCTTCTGGGAAACTGACCATGAATAAGCAGGTCAGAGATGCAAAGAGTATAGGCTATCCCGGTAGCGATGTGTTCGACGGGCTAATCGGCAGGAATCGCGCGTAGAAGCATGCGGTGACAAAGCGAGTCAACTGGCGAGACGCTCGGCTGCCGAGAAGAAGCGATTCTGGCCAAAATGTTGAGCAAAGAATCGCAAGCGCTGTGATTTGGCGAAAACCGGGAAAAGGTCGTTGGGCTTACCGAGCCTGTCAGCCTCCACCGCCGAGGCTCATCCGCGCACCTCCGCGCTCGTTTCGCTGTACGTTCGCTTCCGCCATCCTGCGGGCGGCCGCGTCTCAGCGCCAGGGCAGATGGCAGATCTTCTAAAGGCGCCGTCCCAGCATAGAGTTTTTGGGATGCGGCGATAGCCTCGCCGGTGACGAGGACAGGCGAAAGCCCGCCCGAGGAAGCAGCCTAGCAAACGAAAGAGGTTCCCCTATCCTTTGTCTTGCTGAATGTTTCTAGCGTCAAAAAATGAGCGCTATTCCGCTAATTATTAAACACCTTTCCATTAATAAATGAGCATCGTGAGAACCTACGTGACTGTATGCTCTTATAGATAGAATCGTATAGTGATGTGAGG
>NZ_JAAKEE010000056.1:0-15774 GCF_011038995.1 Adlercreutzia sp. ZJ242 | reverse complement strand
GGGCGTCCCCGCGCCTGCCGTCTCAGCGGGCGCCCCCGCCCCGGCCCCGGCCCCGGCGGCCCCCGCCGCCCCCGCGCCGGAGGACCGCGCGCGCCGGTGGTTCTCGCGCGTGTGGACGGCCGTGGGCGCCATCCTGCTCACCGGCGTGGTGGTCTACCTGCTCAACATCCTCTCCGTGCCGGTGTCCATCCTGATATGGACGGTCATCCTCGTGTTCTGCCTGCGCGGCATCGTGAACGCGCTCGACGCGCGCGGCGTCAACCGCACGGTCGGCACGGCGGTCGCCTACGCGGTGCTGTGCGCGGTCGTCGGGCTCGTGGGGTTCCTCATGTTCTCGCCGATGTTCGGCCTCAACAGCCAGCTGGCCGACTTGGCGGCCAGCGTGCCCCAGCTGACGAACGACCTCATCGCCTGGGGCAACGACGTGTACCTGCGCTATGCCCCCGTGCTCGAGGACGAGACGGTCAGGTCCCTCATCCAGGACGTGCAGGGCTCGCTCGCCGCATGGGCCTCGTCGTTCGCGCAGGTGAGCGCCACGGGATTGGTGAACGTGGGCGCGACGGTCGCCAACGGCCTCATGGCCTTCGGCTTCGCGCTCGTCATCGCGTTCTGGGTGCTCATGGAGCTGCCGGCCCTCGGGCGCGAGGTGAAGCGCCTCGTCGGCCCGAAGCGCGCCGAGGACGCCGAGTTCCTGCACTACACGTTCACGCGCATCATGGGCGGCTACATCAAGGCGACGATCCTGCAGTGCGCGGTGATCGGCGTGGCATGCGGCGTGCTGTTCGCCGTGGTGGGCATCCCCAACGCGTCGGCGCTCGGCGTCATCACCGGCGTGCTCAACATCATCCCGATCATCGGCCCGTGGCTGGGCGGCATGGCCGCCGCCATCACGGCGGTGTTCGTGAGCCCGTTCGCGGCCCTCGTGGCGCTGGTGGGCACGGTGGCCATCCAGCAGTTCGTCTACACGTTCATCTCGCCGCGCATCATGGCCGACTCCGTCGACGTGCACCCGGCGCTGACGCTCATCGCCCTCATGTGCGGCTCGGCGCTCGGCGGCGCCATGAGCGGCCTGCTCGGCGCGCTCGTGGGCATGCTCGCCTCCATCCCGGCGGTGGCCGTGGTCAAGGCGTGCTTCGTGTACTACTTCGAGAAGAGGACGGGGCGCTGCCTGGTGGCCGAGGACGGCGTGTTCTTCAAGGGGACCCCGGCCGAAGGCGACGTGCCCGACCCCATGGCCGACGCCACCTCGCCGCATCCCGGCTCCACCGCGTCGTTTCTGCCCGTCGAGCTCGACGAGGGCGGCCAGATGACGGGGAAGCTCAGGCGCCCGCGCTTCGCACGTCGCGACAAGGGCGAGAGCGCCCCCGCCGCGGCGCGTGATGCGGCGCGTGACGCGAAAAAGGGCGCGCACCGCTCGTCAGACGCCCACGACAAGCGCTAGGAAACATACTATAATGTGACCCCGTCGGCCTGCGGGCCGATCAGGATGACTTCGCCGGCCTGCGCGCCGGCGGCTGCCAAGGTAAACCGGGCCGGCTTCGCCGGCTCTGCCATTGATAAGACGAAAGAGCGAACATGAAGTACATGACAACCGCCGAGATCCGCGAGAAGTACCTCTCCTACTTCGAGGAGAAGGGATGCAAGCGCATGCCCTCGTCCTCGCTCATTCCCGACGATCCCTCGCTGCTGCTCACGAGCGCCGGCATGGTGCAGTTCAAGCCCTACTTCCTGCAGCAGAAGCAGCTCGAGGAGCCCTATGTCGGCACCACCACCGTGCAGAAGTGCGTGCGCACCAACGACATCGACATCATCGGCACCACGGGGCGCCACCTGAGCTTCTTCGAGATGCTCGGCAACTTCGCCTTCGGCAAGTACTTCAAGCAGGAGATGTGCTCGTGGGCCTACGACTTCTCCGTGAACGAGCTCGGCTTGCCGCCCGAGCGCCTGTACTTCACCGTGTTCGAGGACGACGACGAGACCATCGAGATCTGGAAGTCGCTCGGCGTGCCCGAGGACCACATCTCCAAGCTCGGCGAGGACGACAACTTCTGGCGCGCCGGCCCCACCGGCCCGTGCGGCCCGTGCTCCGAGCTCTACTTCGACCAGGGCCCCGAGTTCGGCTGCGGCAGCCCCGACTGCGCGCCGGGCTGCGACTGCGACCGCTTCCTCGAGTACTGGAACTGCGTGTTCACCCAGTACGACGGGCAGGAGGACGGCACGCTCGCGCCGCTGCCCAAGAAGAACATCGACACCGGCATGGGCCTCGAGCGCATCGCCGCCATCATGCAGGGCGTCCAGTCCAACTACGAGACGGACGTGCTGCGCTCGCTCGTGGCCGTCGGCGAGCGCCTCGCGGGCGTGACGTACGGCGACGACCCCGAGTGCGACCTGTCGCTGCGCATCATCGCCGACCACTCCCGCGCCGTCACCTTCATGATCGCCGACGGCATCCTGCCGTCCAACGAGGGCCGCGGCTACGTGCTGCGCCGCCTTTTGCGCCGCGCCATCATGAAGGCGCACCTCATCGGCGTGGAGGGCCCGTTCCTCAACGACTACGTCGACGAGATCGTCCGCCTCATGGGCGACGTCTACCCCGAGATCGTGGAGAACCGCGAGCTCGAGCGCAAGCTGATCCTGGCCGAGGAGGACCGCTTCGGCGCCACGCTGCGCCAGGGCCAGGCGTTTCTGGAGGACGCGCTCTCCCAGCTCGAGGGCACGGTGCTTCCCGGCGAGGAGGCGTTCACGCTGCACGACACCTACGGCTTCCCCGTGGAGATCACGAGCGAGATCTGCGAGGGCCGCGGCGTGACCGTCGACATGGAGGGCTTCGAGCGCTCCATGGAGGCGCAGCGCGAGCGTGCGCGCGCGGCCGGCGCGAAGGACGCCGAGGCCGCCTGGTCCACCTACGGCGGCGTCTACGCCGACCTGCTGAACGAGGTGGGCCCCACGCGCTTCGTGGGCTACGAGGCCACCACGGCCACCGCCCGTGTCCAGGCTCTCGTCAAGGAGGGCGCGCGCGTCGCCTCGCTGGCGCCCGGCGAGGCAGGCGAGGTCATCCTCGACGTCACCCCCTTCTACGCCGAGATGGGCGGCGAAGTGGGCGACACGGGCGAGATCGCCGCGCCGGCGGGCACGCTTGAGGTGACCGACACCAAGGCCCCGGAGAAGGGCCTGTACGTGCACGCGGTGAGGTGCGCCGACGCCGGCATCGCCGTGGGCGACGAGGTGACGGCCTCCGTTGACGCGCGCCGCCGCGCCGCCATCGAGCGCAACCACACCGCCACGCACATCCTGCACGCGTCGCTGCGCACGGTGCTCGGCGACCACGTGAAGCAGGCGGGCTCGTACGTGGGCCCCGACCGCCTGCGCTTCGACTTCACGCACTTCGAGGCCATGACGCCCGAGCAGATCGCCGAGGTGGAGCGCGTGGCCAACGAGCACGTCATGGACGCGACGGCCACCACCATCTACGAGACGTCGCTCGACGAGGCGCGCGCCGCGGGCGTGACGGCCCTGTTCGGCGAGAAGTACGGCGAGAAGGTGCGCGTGGTTGAGGCCGGCGAGTTCTCGCGCGAGCTGTGCGGCGGCTGCCACGTGGGCAACACCGCCGAGATCGGCCTGGTGAAGATCATGTCCGAGTCGAGCGTGGGCGCGAACCTGCGCCGCATCGAGGCGGTTACCAGCTACGGCGCGCTCGAGTACGTGAACAAGGTCGAGTCCGAGCTCAAGGAGACGGCGGCCGAGCTCCGCGTGCCGCTGTTCGACGTGTCCGAGCGCACGGCCGCCAACGTCAAGTCGCTGAGGGAGATCCACCAGAAGGCCAAGCGCGGCAAGACCATGGTGTCCGACGACGGCATCACCAAGCTCACCGACGCCGCGGTCATGTCGGCTGCGGGCTACCCGGTCATCATCGCGCGCACCGAGGTGCGCGAGGGCGGCATGATGCGCAACCTGTGGGACGTGGTGCGCGCCCGCATGAGCGCGCCGGGCGCCCTGGTGATCGCCGGCGAGAAGGACGGCAAGCCCGTGCTCATGGCCGCCGGCACCGACGAGGCGGTTGCCGCGGGCTTCGACGCCGGCAAGCTCATCAAGGCGATGGGCCCGGCCGTTAAGGGCGGCGGCGGCGGCAAGCCGACCATGGCCCAGGCGGGCGGCAAGGACGCCTCCGGCATCGACGAGGCGCTCGAGATCGCGCGCAAGGCGCTGCTGTAAGAAGGAGCGCGGCTGCGGCAGATGCGCCGCGGCCGCGTTGGAAAAAGGCCCGCGAGGGCCTTTTTCGTCATCAGGCCCCGGAGCTGCCGCGGCGCCTGGCGACGAGGGCGGACGTTTCTCGGGAAGGGGGAGCGGTGAGGGTTCTGGCCCTGGACATCGGGGAGGTGCGCGTGGGGATCGCGGTGTGCGACCCGGGAGAGCGCGTCGCGAGCCCCGTGTGCGTGCTGCCCGCGTCCGAGGTGCTCGCCTGCGCGAAGCCGTTTCGGCGCGTGCTCGAGGACTGGGAGCCCGAGCTGCTCCTGTGCGGGCTGCCCTACACGCTCTCAGGCGAGGAAGGCCCCCAGGCCGCGCGCATCCGCGCCGCTGCGGCCCAGGTCAGCGCCGCGTGCGGCATCGGCTGCGCGTTCACCGACGAGCGCTTGAGCTCGGCTGAGGCAAAGCGGAGTTTGCGTGAATCGGGCTTGAGCGAGAAGAACATGCGCGGAAAAGTCGATATGATAGCGGCAAGTCTGTTCTTGCAGGCGTGGCTCGACGAGCGCGCGACCTCGAACGCTGAAAGGTAGTCCCCGTGTCCCATCGCAGAAGGCAAGTGACCTACTCATCCCACCCGAACCATGCAGCCCGCGCGGCGCATGCCCGCGGCAGCCGCGAGTTCCGCACGTACGACACGAGCTACATCCGCCCCAAGCAGAGCAAGGCGCCCATGGTGGTCGCGCTGGCGCTGGCGCTTCTGGCGGTGATCGTCGGCGCGCTCTTCCTCATGCGCAGCTGCGCCGGCCCCGAGCTTCTGGCCGAGGGCGAGCAGGCCCAGGTGGTGGTCGAGCAGGGTGAGAGCGCGCGCGACGTGGGCAACTCGCTCGCCGAGGCGCGCCTGGTGGCGAGCTCGCAGGAGTTCGTCGACGCGGTGTCGCGGCAGAACGCGGACGCCTCGATCATCCCCGGCACCTACACGTTCTCGGGCGGCGTCACGGTTGACGAGATCCTGCGCACGCTGCAGGCAGGGCCCGCCTTCGCCGGCGCGCTCTCGGTTCCCGAGGGCCTGAGGCTCTCCGAGATCGCCGCGCGCGTGCAGGAGGTCACGGGCGGCCGCGTCACCGCCGAGGCGTTCACGCAGGCGGCGAGCGACGCGAGCGCCTACGCGGCGGACTACGCGTTCCTCGAGGGCGCGGGCGAAAACTCGCTCGAGGGCTTCCTGTTCCCCAAGACCTACGACGTCCCCGCCGACGCCACGGCCGAGTCCGTCGTGCGCATGATGCTCGACCAGTTCGCGACTGAGACGGCGTCGCTCGACTGGAGCTACCCCGAGAGTCAGGGCCTGAGCCTCTACGATGCGCTCAAGCTCGCCTCCATCGTGGAGAAGGAGTCCACGGGCGACGAGGGCATCCGCGCGCGGGTGGCCTCGGTGTTCTACAACCGCCTGACCACCGAGGGCGATCCGAGCTACGGCCTGCTGCAGAGCGACGCCACCACGGCGTACGAGGTGGGGCATGACCCCACGCCCGAGGAGGTGCACGCCGACACGCCGTACAGCACGTACGCGCATGCGGGCCTGCCGCCGACGCCCATCTGCTCGCCGGGCCTCGCGTGCCTGCAGGCCGTGTGCGCGCCTGACGCCGACGCGCTCGGGCGGGACTACTTCTTCTACTTCGACGCCGAGGGCAACTACTCGTTCAGCGCGACGTATGACGAGCACATGAGCTCGTTCTCGTAAGGCCGCGGGGTGCCGGATGCCGCTGCTCGAGCCTGACAGGTACTTCTCGCACGTCACGCACATCAGCGTCGAGCGCGACCTGCTCGCGCGCGGCCTGACCTGCGTGCTGCTCGACGTCGACAACACCATCCTCACCCGCGACACCCACGAGGTGCCGCGCGACGTGGGCATGTGGCTCGGCCGCGCGCGCGAGGCGGGCGTGGCGTTCTGCCTGGTGTCGAACAACTGGCATGCGAGCGTGCACGCGCTGGCGGGCGAGCTCGACCTGCCCATCGTGGCGAAGGCGTGCAAGCCCTCGCCCCACGGCCTCGTTCTGGGGATGCGCAAGGCGGGCGCGCGCCGGGAGAACGCGGTGATGGTGGGCGACCAGCTCATGACCGACGTGCTGGCAGCGCACCTGGCGGGCTGCAAGGCGTACCTGCTGAGGCCCCTCGTGGAGCAGGACCTGCCGCACACGCTGCTCATGCGCAACTTCGAGAACGTGATACTGGGGGAGCTGCAGCCCGAGCCCGAGCCGGCGCCCGCGAGCTGCCAGCAGAACTGCCGGCAAAGTGAAGGGAAGGGCGCATGAGCGCGCAGAAGAACCTCTACATACTGGGACATCCCATCGCGCATTCCAAGTCGCCTGCCATGTACAACGCCGTGTACGCCCGCCTCGGCTTGCCCTGGCGCTACGGCTTCGCCGACCTGCCCACGCTCGAGGAGGCCGAGGCGTTCTTGTCCGCGCGTGACTTCCTGTCCGTCAACGTCACCACGCCCTACAAGCCCGCGGCCTTCGAGGCGGCTGACGTGCGCGCGGCGTCGGCGCAGCTCGCGCGCGGGGCGAACGTGCTCGTGAACAAGGGCGGCACGCTCATCGCCTACAACGTCGACGGCCAGGGCTGCGTGGGCTACCTCGAGCGGACGGGCGTGCGCTTCTCGGGCAAGCGCGTGGCGGTGTGCGGAACGGGCCCCACGGCGCTGGCGATCCTGCACGCCGCGGCGCAGGCGGGCGCCGACGAGGTCGTGCTCGTGGGGCGTGACAAAGAGCGCGCATCCGGCGTGCTGCGCGCCTACGCCGACGCCTACCGCAAGCTCGCCGAGGCGACGGTGGACCTGCCCGCGCCGCAGGAGCACCACCTGAGCTTCCGCGCGGCGTACGAGCACGTGAGCCTGAAGTTCGGCAGCTACGCCACCTCGACGCAGGCCATCGCCGCCGCCGACGTCATCATCGACGCGACGCCGCTCGGCATGCACGCGGGCGACCCCGCGCCCTTCGACACGGGCCTGCTCTCAGCGCGCCAGGTGGTGTTCGACGTGGTGTACGGCCACGGCACCACGGCGCTCGTGGCTGCGGCGCGCGCGGCGGGGTGCGCGGCCCACGACGGCGCGGGCATGCTCGTGGCGCAGGCGGTGGCGACGTTCAACATCGTGTGCGAGGTGGCGGGCGTCGACGCGGCGTGCGGGTTCGACGAGCTCTTCGACGTGATGGCGGACGCCGCCGGCTTCGACGCGCTCTAGGCGGGCCGCGCGCCGTCGCGGGCCGCGCCGCGTGCTGCCGCTGCATGGGGCGCGCAGACGTGCGCACGCGCGGGGCGCGCCGGCGCGGGGTGCGCCGCTGCTTTCGCCTGCTCCGAAGGGCGCGTTTTCGCGCTCGGCGGGCTTGCGCCTGCTGGCGGCTGATCCCTGCGCTACAATAGAGAAGTTTGATACATTCTCGGGCAATGCGCCTTGCGCGTAGACGTGATGCCTTGCTCGGTCGTCGTTGAAAGCGTGCGCATATGCAGTACATCACAGCGGGCGAGAGCCACGGGCCGCAGCTCACGGCCATCGTGTCGGGGGTGCCGGCGGGCCTCGCCATCTCCGAAGAGCAGATCAACAGCAGCCTCGCGCGCCGTCAGTCAGGGTACGGGCGCGGCGGGCGGCAGACCATCGAGCGCGATCGCGCCGTCATCGCGAGCGGCGTGCGCTTCGGGCGCACCATGGGCTCGCCCATCACGCTCGTGGTGCGCAACCGCGACTGGGAGAACTGGTCCGAGCGCATGGCCGCCTTCGGCAGCGCCCCGTCCGACCTGGTGCGCGAGGTGACGCCGCGCCCCGGGCACGCCGATCTGGTGGGCGCGCTCAAGACCAACACCGACGACTGCCGCAACATCCTCGAGCGCGCGAGCGCCCGCGAGACGGCGGCGCGCGTGGCGGCCTGCGGCATCGCGCGCGAGTTCCTGGGAGACCTCGGCGTCGAGGTGTTCTCGTACGTCACCTCGGTGGGGGACGTGGCCCTGCCTGAGGGCGACCCCATGGCGGCGGCGCCGACGTACAGCCCGCTCGACATCGAGTTCTCGGAGATGCGCTGCCCCGACGAGGGCACCACCGAGGCCATGAAGGCGGCCGTGCGCGCGGCGCGCGACGCGGGCGAGAGCCTCGGCGGCACCTTCCGCGTGGTGGTCACGGGCCTGCTCCCGGGCCTGGGCAGCTACGCGAGCGGCCCCGAGCGCCTCACCTCGCGCATCGGCGCGGCGCTGTTCTCCATCCCCGCGATCAAGGGCGTGGAGTTCGGGCTGGGCTTCGAGGCCGCGCGGCGCCCCGGCTCGCGCGTGCACGACCCCATCGTGCTAGCGGACGGCGGGTTCACGCGCTCGTCGAACAACGCGGGCGGGCTCGAGGGCGGCATGACGAGCGGCATGCCGCTCGTGGTCACGGCGGCCATGAAGCCCATCCCCACGCTCATGAGGCCGCTCGACACGGTGAACCTCGACACGCTCGAGGTGGAGCAGGCGTCGCGCGAGCGCTCGGACGTGTGCGCGGTGCCCGCCGCGGCGGTGGTCGCGGAGGGCGAGGTGGCCTTCGCGCTGGCCGACGCCTACACCGAGGCGTTCGGCTGCACGTCGATGGCCGACGTCAAGGCCAGCATCCGCGCCTACAAGCAGCGCCTGAGGACGATGTCGCGGTAGGGTGCCTCGCCTGCGCGGGCCGCGTCCTTCGGGACCCGGCCCCTTTTCAAGAGAAGGAGCTTCAACGTGACAGAGAGACGTGACGTCGAGAGATGCGAGCTCACCCGCCCGGTGTTCTTCGTCGGGTTCATGGGCGCGGGCAAGACGAGCGTCGCGCGGCGGCTCGCGCGCACGTGCGGCGTGGCCTCGGTCGACATGGACACCTACCTCGAGCGCCGCGAGGGCCGGCGCGTGAAGGAGATCTTCGCCGAGGTGGGCGAGGAGGGATTCCGCGCCGTGGAGACCGACGTGCTCGACGAGCTGGCCAGCAAGGACGACGCGCTCCTGGTGTCGTGCGGCGGCGGCGTGGTGACGCGCGCGGAGAACCGCGCCATCCTGGCCGAGAAGGGCGTCGTGGTATACCTGCAGGTCACCGCCGACGAGGCGGCGTCGCGCATCAGCGACACCTCGAGCCGCCCGCTGTTCCAGGACATCGAGGCGGCGCGGCGGAGAAGCGAGGAGCGGCTGCCGCTCTACGAGAGCGTGGCCGACATAACCGTGAACACCGCAGGCAAGAGCGTCCCCGCCCTCGCGCGGGAGGTGGCTCGCCTGCTCGAGAAGGAGGGCGTGCTGTGCCGACGACCAAGGTAGTGGTGAACATCCCGGGCGAAGCGCCCTATGACGTGCGCATCGGGGCTGACGTGCTCGAGGGGCTCGGCGCGTACCTGAAGCGCGTCGCCGACGTGGCGCGCTCCCCGCGCGTGCTGGCGGTGACCGACTCGAACGTGGCGCCGCTGTATTTGGAGCGCGCGAAGGACTCGCTGCGCGCCGCGGGCTTCCGCGTGAGCGACGTCGTGGTGCCGGCGGGCGAGGACTCCAAGTCGCTTGAGGTCATCGGCGAGGTGTGGGAGGCCATGGGCGCGCTTGCGCTCGGGCGCGACTGCTGCGTGGTGGCGCTCGGTGGCGGCGTGGTGGGCGACCTGGCGGGGTTCGCCGCCTCCACCTACATGCGCGGCATCCCCGTGGTGCAGGTGCCCACCACGCTGCTCTCCATGGTGGACTCCTCGGTGGGCGGCAAGACCGGCGTGAACCTCTCTGCAGGCAAGAACCTCGTCGGCACGTTCAAGCAGCCCTCCTACGTGTGCGCGTCGACCTCGACGCTGGCCACGCTGCCCGAGCGCGAGTGGACGTGCGGCTGCGCCGAGATCGCGAAGTCGGCGGTCATCGACTCGGACGACTTCTTCTTCTGGCTCGTGGAGAACGCAGACGCGCTCGCGGCGCGCGAGGCGGGCGTGGTCGCCGAGGCCGTCGCGCGCTCGGTGGTGTTCAAGGCGGGCGTGGTCGCCGAGGACAAGACGGAGAGCCGCGGCGTGCGCGAGTGCCTGAACTACGGGCACACGCTCGGGCACGCGGTGGAGAAGCTCTCCGGCTACGGCACGTACAGCCACGGCGCGGCGGTCGCCGAGGGCATGCGCTTTGCAGCGCGCCTGGGCGTCGAGCTCGTGGGCACCTCGCCTGAGCTCGTGGCCGCCCAAGACGAGCTGCTCGACGCGCTCGGCCTGCCTGCGCTCGCGTGGTCGGCCCCCGCCGCGGACATGCTCGACGCCATGAAGCGCGACAAGAAGGCGCGCGCGGGCGTGGTGCGTTTCGTGCTGCCGTGCGACGTGGGGGCGTGGGAGCTCGTCAACGTGGACGACGAGGTGCTGACCGAGCACCTTGCGAGGTGGGAGGAGTCGAAGTGAAGAAGATCCTGCTGATGAACGGGCCGAACCTCGACATGCTGGGCGTGCGGGACCCCGCCATATACGGCACGGACACGCTGGCCTCCATCGAGGCCGAGGTCGTCGCCTACGGCGCCGAGCGGGGCGCGCAGGTCGACTGCTTCCAGTCCAACCACGAAGGCGCGCTCGTCGACAAGCTGCACGAGGCGCACGGCGTCTACGACGGCATCGTCTACAACCCGGGCGCGCACACGCACTACTCATACGCGCTGCACGACGCGGTGGAGTGCATTGACGTGCCGGTGGTCGAGATCCACATCTCGGACATCTCCCAGCGCGAGGAGTTTCGCCGCACGTCGGTCATCGCGCCGGCGTGCATCGCCCAGATCAAGGGCAAGGGCAAAGCGGGGTACCTGGAGGCCGTCGATGTCTTGCTCAACCGCTAGCGCCGCGCGCCTTGCGCGCCTGCGCGCGGCATACGCCGCGGCCGGCGCGGGCGGCATGCTCGTGCGCGGCACCACGAACATCCAGTGGCTCACGGCGTTCGACGGCGTGTTCGACGAGGAGCAGGCCCACGCGCTCTTCGTGGACGGCGAGCGCGCGGTGCTGCACACCGACTCGCGCTACGCCGCGGCCTGCGAGCGCGTCGCCCGCGCGGGCGGCGGCGAGGTGGAGGTCGATGCGGCGCGCGAGACGCACGCGGCGTTCGCGGCGCGGCTGTGGGGGAGCGCGCCCGACGGCGCGGAAGCGGCTGCCGGCTCCGGCGAAGTCGCACCCGCATCCGACGGCGCGGAAGCATCTGCCGGCTCCGGCAACGTGCCCGCTCCCGCCGACGCTCCCGCGCCCGCGCAGCGCGCCGGCGAGCAGCTGGCCATCGAGGACTCCATCGCGCTTGCGGAGTACCGCCGGCTCGAGCGCGCGTTCGCCCCCGGCTCCCTCGCCGAGACCTCCGAGGTCGTGTTCGGCCTGCGCGCGGTGAAGGACGCCTGCGAGGTGGCGCGCATGCGCGCGGCGCAGGCTGTCACCGACGCGGCGTTCGCTCACGTCATCGCCTTCATGCGCCCCGGCATGACCGAGCGCGAGGTACAGCTCGAGCTCGAGGGCTTCATGCTCTCGCACGGGGCGAGCGGCCTGGCCTTCCCCTCCATCGTGGCCGCGGGCGCCAACGGCGCGAACCCGCACGCCATACCCGGCGGCACGGTGCTCGAGGCGGGGCAGTGCGTGGTCCTCGACTTCGGCGCGAAGGCGCGCGGCTACTGCTCCGACATGACGCGCACGGTGTTCCTCGGCGCGCCGTCAGGCGCCATGCTCGACGCGTGGCAGACCCTGCGCCGCGCGAACGAGGAGGTCGAGGGCATGCTGCGCCCCGGCGTCACGGGCAGGGAGGCCCACGAGCTCGCCGAGCGGATCCTCGCCGAAGGCGGCTTCGGCGGGCGCATGGGCCACGGGCTCGGGCACGGCGTGGGACTCGACATCCACGAGGAGCCGGTGCTCGCGCCGCGCAACGCGCGCGCTCTCGAGCCGGGCAACGTGGTCACGGTCGAGCCCGGCATCTACCTGCCCGGTGAGTTCGGCATGCGCCTGGAGGACTTCGGCATCGTGACGCAGGACGGCTTCGACGTGTTCACCCAGTCCACCCATGAGATGGTGGTGCTCTGAGGCTTTGCATAACGCCGCCCGCGCGGCTATAATAGTCCAGTTTGAAAGCTGACGTGCGCTCATCGTCGGTTGCGGCGGGGGTCGAGCAGCCCGCGAGCGCGTGCGAGTCGAAAGGAATGTCAAAGTGGCAACTGTCTCTACCGCGGATTTCCGCAACGGCATGTGCATCATCTACAACAACAAGATGTGCACCATCGTCGAGTTCCAGCATGTGAAGCCGGGCAAGGGCGGCGCGTTCGTGCGCACCAAGCTCAAGGACATCAAGACCGGCCGCGTGGTCGACTACACCTTCAACTCCGGCGTCAAGTTCGACTCCGTGCGCCTCGAGACGAAGAAGATGCAGTACCTCTACAACGACGGCGCTGACTACTATTTCATGGACAACGACACGTACGAGCAGATGTCCATTCCCACCGAGACCGTCGGCGCGGCGACCGACTGGCTCAAGGAGAACGACGAGGCGTCGCTGCTCTACGCAGGCGAGGAACTCATCTCGCTCGAGCCGCAGATGTTCGTGGAGCTCGAGGTCACCGAGACCGAGCCGGGCTTCAAGGGCGACACCGTGCAGGGTTCCACCAAGCCGGCCACCATGGAGACGGGCGTCACCATCCAGGTGCCCATGTTCATCGAGATCGGCGACGTCCTGCAGATCGACACCCGCGACGGTCGCTTCATCAAGCGCGTCTAGCCCGCGATCACAGACAACGCACAGCGAAAAAGCGCCCCCGGGCGCTTTTTCGCTCTACGCAGGAAGCAAACGTCCCGCTCCTTCGCGCGGGAGGGCTTGCTGAGGCTTGGCAGAAGCTCCTGCCGAAACGGATGACGAGCTCGCCCGAAGCTTGGGCGAGCTCGTTCTCTCGTCTCGACCTCAGCCTACCCGCGCGGGGCGAAGTAGGCGAGCGCTATGGCGCCGGGGCCCACGTGGGTGCCGATGGTCGAGCCCACGATGCTCACGTCGATCTGGTCGCGGTGCGCCTCGAACAGGTCGCGGCTGTCCTCCACGTACTTGCGCAGCAGCGCGTCGGACAGGCCCGTGTAGCCCAGGTGCACGGGGCGCCCCCAGTCGACGCCCGTCTCGGCGACTCGCTTGCGCAGCAGGTTGCCGCCTTGCTTCGAGCCGCGCGCCTTTCCGAGCACGGCCACCTCGCCGTCGACGAGGCCGATGACGGGCTTGATGGAGAGCGCCCCGCCGATGGCGGCCGCCGCAGCCGACACGCGCCCGCCGCGCTTGAGGTACTCGAGGGTGTCGAGGACGGCGATGACGCGGATGTCGCGCCGCTCGTCCTCGAGCGCCGCGGCGATGGCGCTCGCCGAGAGCCCCTCGCCGCGCAGGGCGCAGGCGCGCTCCACGAGGAGGCGCTCGCCGATGGTGGCGCTCTCGGAGTCCACCACGAACACGCGCCCCGCAAGCGCCGGGTCGGCCGCGGCGGCGCACGCGCTCTCGTGGGTGCCCGAGATCTTGCTCGACAGCGTGATGACCACAGCCTCGTCGCCTGCGGGAACCTCGCCAAGCGCGCTTGCGAACTCGAAGGGGGTCACCTGGCTCGTGTGCGGGAGCACGTCGGACTCCACGAGCTTCTCGTAGAAGCGCTCGCCGGCCAGGTCGATGCCGTCGGCGTACTCCACGTCGCCGAAGATGGTCTTGAGGGGGACGATGCGGAGGTTTTTCGCAGCGGCTTCCTCCACGGTGTAGTCGGCTGCTGAGTCGACGATGATGTGCACGCCCATGCGCATGCCTTTCTGATCGGTTGCAATGACGTCCGCCATTCTAGCGGCGCGAGCCGCCGGATCATCCGAAAAAGTTAGATTATCAAACTATTTTCTCATGAGGAGGTGGAAGCACGCCGCGCAGGGCGAGCTTGCCACCCGTCGGCCGTGCGTGTTTCTTGTCCGTGAATTTGAGCGGGGCGCACGCGCCGCGCTCGTTCTTCTCCTATAATCTGTTATTCGATCTTTGACTAGCAACAAGAAGGAGGTGTGAGTTCATGCCACGGCTTCAGATTATGGACACGACCATCCGCGACGGCCAGCAGAGCCTCTGGGCTACCCGTATGCAGGTCGGCGAGATGCTGCCCATCCTTCCCAAGATGGACAAGGTGGGCTACTGGGCCATCGAGGCGTGGGGCGGTGCGACGTTTGACTCCTGCCTGCGCTTCTTGGACGAGAACCCCTGGGAGCGCCTGCGCGCCATCAACGCCAACACGCCGAACACCCCGCTCGCCATGCTTTCGCGCGGCCAGAACCTCGTGGGCTACAAGCATTACTCACGTGAAATAGTCCACCGCTTCGTCAACGCGGCCCACCGCAACGGCATCGAGGTCTTCCGCGTGTTCGACGCGCTGAACGACATCCGCAACGTGGTCGACAACGCCGAGGCCATCAAGGAGTGCGGCGCGCACTTCGAGGGCGCCATCTCCTACACCATATCCCCCGTCCACACGCTCGACAGCTTCCTGGAGTACGGCCAGCAGCTGAAGGATCTGGGCGCGGACTCCATCGCCATCAAGGACATGGCGGGCATGCTCACGCCGTACCGCACCGAGCGCATGGTGAAGGCGTTCAACGCCGAGATCGGCCTGCCGGTGCACATCCACTGCCACTACGTGGGCGGCATGGCGCCGGCCAACATCATCAAGGCCGCCGAGTCGGGCGCGGCCATCGCCGACACGGCGCACGCGCCGCTGGCGTTCGGCAACTCGCACCCGGCCGTCGAGATGATCGCCGCCGCCTTCCAGGAGAGCCGCTACGACACCGGGCTCGACCTCGACCTGCTCTTCGAGATCTCCCAGTACTGGGAGGAGATGCGCAAGCGCGGCCACTACAAGCGCGGCGTCAGCTCGCTCACGCACATGCAGGTGTACTCGCACCAGGTGCCCGGCGGCATGATGAGCAACCTCATGAGCCAGCTCGAGGTGCAGAAGGCGTCCGACCGCCTGCCCGAGGTGATGGCCGAGATCCCGAAGGTGCGCGCCGAGGTGGGCTACCCGCCGCTCGTGACGCCGCTCTCGCAGATCGTGGGCACCCAGGCGGTGTTCAACGTGCTCACCGGCAAGCGCTGGAGCGTCATCTCCAAGGAGATGAAGGACTACGTCTGCGGCTACTACGGCAAGGCGCCGGGCCGCATGGACAAGGAGATCGTGGCGAAGGTGACCGGCGGGGCCGACATCCTCGACCCGAGCATCGCGCCCGGCTCGCTCGTGACCACCACCTACGACGAGGTGGCCGCCGAGATCGGGGACCTGGCCCACAGCGAGGAGGACGTGCTCATGTACGCGCTGTTCCCCAACGAGGCGCGCACCTACCTGAGCAAGCACCGCACATCGGAGAAGGTCGACTTCATGCTGGAGCAGGAGTCGAGCGGCACCAAGGAGGACGATTACGTGGACATCAATCAGATTCGCGAGCTGGTGAAGGTCGCCGAGGAAAGCGGCGTCGGCGAGATCGTGGTTGAGGAGGAGGGCGTCCGCATCGCGGTGCGCATGCCCGGCGCGAGCGCGGCCCCCGCGCCCGTGGCCGCACCGGCGCCCGCGGCCCAGGTGGCCCCGGCTCCCGCAGCGGCCCC
>NZ_JAAKEE010000055.1:0-15881 GCF_011038995.1 Adlercreutzia sp. ZJ242 | reverse complement strand
CGCTCCACCTGCTCGCGGCGCATCGATCTTCTTTCCTGTGGCGTCATCGTCACTTCCTTCCATCAGGTTGCAACGATTGTGGCACCTATCGGCTGGAAGCTGAAGACGCGGAGGTTTTGACGCTTACCAAGCTTGGCTCGATTCCCGACGTGAAGAAGTTCAAGCAGGTCGACCAGGAGTTCCTGTGGCTCACGAAGGCTGGTGTCGCCATACCCGTGTTCGATGTCTCGGCCCCGACCCAGCCGCTCCTCGCAAGCGAGCAGCGCAACCGCTTCAAGCTCTTCTACCTCGACGTCGGGATGCTGACGAGCACCTACTTCAAAACCGAGACGCTCGGATTGCTCGACGGCGACACACGGGCGAACCTCGGCGGCGTCTACGAGAACGCGGTTGCTCAGCAACTCCAATGCCACGGCTTCAGACCGCGCTACTTCACGTCCAAGAAAATAGGGGAACTCGATTTCGTGCTCGAGAGGGCTGATGGCTCGATAGTTGCCATCGAGGTGAAGTCGGGGAGCAGCTACATGACCCATGCTGCGCTCGACAACGCCCTCGCCGTCCGTGATTATCACATCGACGAAGCGATCGTGCTGGCAGAAACCAACGTGAAGGTGTGCGACGGCATCACCTACCTGCCAGTTTATTCCGCATGCCTTCTTGCACCCTGATCGATGTGATTCTTGGCGAAGTCGCTGCTTTAGTTGATTGCTGGCGCCGAGCTCTTGAAGTTTGATCTGTTCCCAAACTGCTCCCAAGCCTCGAAAGAGCTGTCCCAAGGAAAGCATTTCGGGAAACTGGGAGGGACCCTCAGCCTGTGACACGCCGCCACACACGCCGCCCGCCCAAAAGCCCCGTGGCGAAGGCTCATCTAGCGCCTGCGGAGTTGTGGGGCTCCTTCAGCGCTGGCAGCCACGTCGGTATCATCCGCCGCTAGCGGTTCGTTGGAATCGTATAGAGAGGAAATGGCCACAGCGCGCTGTGCGACTAGTAGTATTCATACTCATCGGAATCGCAGCTCGACTCAATGATCTCGTACGCCGTCCAGCTCCATTTACTTTTTTTTGTATCCCAAGACCTTCGAGCTTTGAACTTTATGGTTACGCTGCTCCATTCCCAGGAAGGCACGATCAGCTTCGCCGGAATGAAGCAGCCACATGCAAAGCCAAAGCCTTTCCTTGCTATATCGAGCTCGCCCTCAAACTCTCGCTCCAACGAATCTGCCGGCGCCTCGGCACCCAGTTCGAACGTGACGACTTCCCATTCCCACCTACCTCGCTGCAGCGAGTTCTTCGAATTCCTGAAAGTTCTACGACACACACCGCTTACCTGCTGGCATTGCTTTACGCCTGTTCCTTCCAAGACGGACGGCGATACCCAGATGCTGCCCAAGTTCGATCGGACGAATCCAAAATCTTTGACCAGGTCAATCTCGCCGGAATACGACGCCCTAAAGTAGCCGCTGATCTCCAATTGAGGGTCATACTCTATCTTGCCCAAGAGAGCCCGGCGTTCTGGACCGCAATGCCCCTTGTAGCACTCACCAAGCTCCAAGGAATCGACTAGCCGCTTGTCTTTCATCGACAAACGCTGGAAGACTCCTGACGAAACATCTTTCCCTAAACCTGGCATTACCAAACCCACAAGGTTCTTCTCTTCGTTTTTCCACTCAACGTAAAACTCTGTCCAAGGCAGATCTTCAGCAACGATGTCGTCGGCGCCCGAGGCAAGCTCCTCGTACACGCTCTCGTTGTCGTCCCTCGCGCAAGCGCGTTCGAACCAGTCGTTCTCTTTCATCGCCTCGACACGGGGTGAAGGCTTCCAGCCGTTCTCTTCCCTAAACTTTGCAACCAACAGCGCCTCTGTCTTAGCGCGGTCATACTCACCTTTGTCAGAAAAGAACACCATGGCATCTTCGTGAACTGCAAGGGAGGTTTGCAGATCTTTTGAAACGTGCAGGCCCTTGAAGAGACATTTTTCGTAGGATTCCTCGGACTCTTGTTTCCATGCTCTGCCGTACGCAGCCCAAGACCAGGCGTCCTTTGGCTTCGAAGCAACTATATCCGCCAATCTTGCCCTAGCCTCAGAGAACCTCTCCAACACAACCAGGAGCTTCCCGAGTCCGTACGATTCCCAAATCCAGTCCTTACATTCATCCCTCTCGAGAATCTTTGAAACAGCTTCTGCGCCGGTCTCCATTTCGGAATTCGTTGCGATGTATGCACCTGTTTGATCCTTCGCCTCAAGTGCGCCAAGGTAGGCTTTTGTAAGATCCTGCGCTCGAGAGGGGTAAGTCTGCTCTCCGTCAATGCGTGGGTTAAAGTCAGAGCCGCTCAGGCTCTCTAATCCATACCACTCAACCAAGTCGATTATTCCGCGTGGATTATCTTTTAATCCTACCGAGAACATGGTTAGGACATCCATGCAATGCATCTCGGTGCCTGGTCCCCACTGCTTCACGGAAGCTAGTAGGTTTTCAAGCCCTTGCTGGTTCTTCGCCTTTCTCATTTCCCAGCCTACGTGGACAACCTTGCCAGTCGCATACGTCATGACCTCGCGGGTCTCATAATTGCCGGGGTTAAAGAATCTCATGGCGGCCAAAATATCTGTGAACGCCATCAGATTGAAGCCCCTGCCTTGTTCGTCACCGGATGAGATCTTCAACTCGTCATATAAAGCCCAAAGAATCGCAGGAAATGCCACGGCTGCATTCAGGTTATCCATGATCTGGAAATCGAAATTGCCCGCGAGGACATCTCGCCATTGACATCCCTTTAGCCCAAGCCATGACAGAACTCTTGCCGCGCCTGGCTGATCCAGTCTCAATCCGACCAGAAGCATACGGGCCACTTCTTGATCAAACAGGAACGACTGATGTTGCCACTGACATACCTCTTCCGACAGGAGGCGCAAATCCGCAGTCCTGCCGGCTTTCCTCAAGCCCCAACCGACAGAACAGATCTTCTGCTTAACTTGATTAATGAAAAGATCATCGCGATCCGTGTCTATTGGAAATATACGAATTTGTGCCAGAGTGCTCTTGAAAGCCGACACATCTCTATAGAACCTCGTACCCTTATCAAAATAGCGTTTAAGGCAATCGTGTAGAACCCATGTGTACGAAGATAAAAACGTGTCCTCTCGGTTCCCCTGGGAGAACTGCTGCTTGGCGAGCATATAAGCCTCCCTGAGTTGGCCACCCTTTCGAAGCTGGGTCACCTTTTCTGCTTCTGGACTCCGCTGATAGGCCATCACTCGTCACCTCTCCCAAGTGCCAACCTTGCGACTTTCTGGAAAAGGGCTCTGCTTCCACCCAACCTGTCCACCCTCGTCACGAAGCCTTTTGCGTTGTAATAGGAGACAGCTAAACATTTTTCGCCGTCTTGTGACAGTTCCAGTTCGTCACGGAATGCGGTTGACCTAGTGATCTTGGCAGAAAAACCAGGCCCCAGGAGACGCTCCAAGTAGCCATACGCATCGGCAACAGCAGAGCACGGCGCGGTCGCAAGAGACGAATCGCCCAAAATACGCACGAGCTCCAGGAACAGCTCAGTGCTGCCCTTCTGCTTTACAGGGGATTTGACCCTCAGATTCTTATCGTAGGAAAACGCAACGGCAAGCGATTCGTCGCCCTTCGTCAGCAGAAACCTCTCCTGGTAGCTCGAAGATCCAAGGTGCTCGATTTCGACATCTCTCAATGGCAGAGCCGCCAGGAATTCTTGAATGGCGGCTGCGGGCTTTTCATTTTCGTCCATCTGCAGAAGGACCGCCCTCTTCTCACCTGAGGGGGCATTGGAGGGATCTTCCACAAATGAAGCATCGAGGAAAGGCGTGACGTCGGACCATCGAAGCATTGCAAGCGATTTCTTTGCTCTGCTGGCGCCGGTGTAAATGAATCTGAAGTATTGCTCGCTTCTCTTGCCTAGATTAGCAGCATTTGCGAAAAGGGTCACCTTGTCCCACAGGTAAGCCATGGCTTTGTGCGCGGTAAGACACCATCCATACCGAGCACATATCGCACCCTCAATCAAGGCAAGTTCCGAGTGAGGCATCTCAAGAAGCGCGACTCTGTTTTCCTTCCTGTGCCTTATCTCGTATTCGGTTAGCGAGACTCCGTCGTCCTTATTGCGATACTGACCGTTTTTGTTAACTGAGTAATTTCCATCAGCAATCATCGAATCAAACCAAGGATCGCCGGGAGCAAATGGATGGTCCTCTTCGTATTTCGACTCAATCTGGCTTGCCCGAATCTTAAGCACTTGCTCCTGGTTTGAGCTCAACCTCGGCTCGTCGGAATCAAGCACATCCATTACAAGACATCCGCGAAATTCGCTTCCGTCACCTTCGGGCACGAAAGTAAACGGAACCAAGCTGAGAGTCTCGCCGTCCTCCTCAAAGGGACCTACGACGATGGGCGTCGGATCAACGGATTGGACTTGGACGAACGCCCCGCTTCCAATGATTTGCGGAAATGTTCCCTGCTCACGAACCGGGCGTGCAACGAATTGGTCGGATATGAGGAGAATGTCCCCACGAGCTAGTTTTAGCCCGTTGCCGACAATCCGTTTCTTTATAAAAAGGTTGAGGTCTTTTGCCTGGCCATTTGTATACGTGATGATCTTGTGGTTGGGCCAATCGGCAGCAGCGTCAGCTAACAAATCAATTTCGGACGTTTCCGGCGGAGTTGACAGCCCGTCGCCGCTTTCAATCTCACATAGAGAAAAAACATGCTGGTCTATGCTCCCAGCAAGCTGTCCGCATACTTCCTCAATAGCGTTGGTAGGCTCAGTCTCAGGAATGGCCTTCTTCAAAACGGAAACGGAGCCAGGATACGCCTGCTCGCTAAGACTTGATTGCGAGACAGAACCGTAGCTCAGCTGATGCGCATCCCCAACGAAGACAACTTTGTTGGATGTCGTGTGGTCGCTAGTCAGGCCAAGATACGCGAGGGTGTCGGTTAAAAGCCTCCCGGACCCAAAAATTATTGATGAGTCATTCCATTCCGAATCGGAAACAAGCTGACTTTCGCACACGATGAGCATCGAGCGTGCTTCGATCTGCTTTGACTGCTCATCATCGAGTTCGAGAACATGCGCGTGCTGGCGAAGCGGGACAACCTCAACCCCGTTTTTCGTCTTCTTGTTCGAAATGTCATAGATTTCGGAATAGAGACTTCCTTCAGACTGAAAACCATATGAGAGGTTATCGCCCGTCTTTCGAGTTGGAACCAAGATGGGCACGTCATTGAATCCCGCCATCAAAGCTGTTTCCCTCGCCTGGAGGGCAGCACTCCATCTGCGCGACCCCGAGTCGCACGTTAATACCATGACGCTCGATTCGCCTTCAACGAAAGACTTCAAAGACGACTCGATGTCTTCATCAAGGTCAGGCAGCGGCTCTTTCAAGGGCGCCGGCTCCAAAACAGCAGGGACAACAAAGCAGTCATACTCGTTTGTTTCAAAAATCCTGCTCAGTGACGTAATGAATTTCTTGTTTAAGAGTCCTGCGCCATGTCGATTCACGTTAACGGCGTCGAATACCGCCTCTATGAAAGTCCTACTATCAGCTATTGAAAAAGTCCTGGTGAACCTCCTGGGGATTCTATTCTCCAATTCCATTGAGTCAGCAAAGCAAACCATGGTCTTGATATGTCCAGTATCGAAGTCGCCAAGATCGTTCCGGCAGAATGTTTTCAAGATTCTCTTGAGTCGGCTTCTTTGAATGCCGAGCTGGCAATAAGGATTAGGGCTACTTCCTCCCGCAACCCTGACGCCAGAAGAGGTCATCCAGACCCCCTGCTCAAAGTTCACCTCAGCAGGCAAAGTAAGGACACCGGAGTAGTCCTTAAAATCAATGATTACCATCATAGAATCTGTGATCAACAGAGCATCGATCTGCAGCTTGTCAATTGCCGTGCATGTCGGCATCCCCAAGAGAAGGCCATCGATGTCTTTTGAATCAAAGTACTTTTTAAGTTCGCGCGCGAAAAATCTAAAAAACTCGTTCTCGTGAGAGAAATCTGCGACGCCACATCTAACCTCAAGCATGAAAACCTTATCCTTACCTAAAACATAATGTTACCGAACTCCGCTTTGTTCAGTCCATGAACATTTTACAACCAACGAACAACGCGCATTTGTACAAGCAGAATGCTACGGGCCCGCACAGAGGGCTTCCTCGGCTCCTGCGGAGTTATGGCAGATCCTCCGGCGCTGGCTAGCCACGTCGGAATCGCCCGCCGCTGGCGGCTCCTTGGAATCATGTTCCTCAGCCACCCGCCCCTGTTAGCAGGCGCTGAAATCATCGACGGCACTAGGCCGACTCCCATGAGCTCCGCCGCCTCCCTGCTAACGGCCTTTGAGTCGCATGCGAACCCGCTCGCTGCGCTCATCCCGCACAACATCCCACAAATCCATGAGAAATAGGCCTCCACGTCCATGGATTGGCGCGGATGACAAGGGATGCTTCCTCGGACTCATGCAGGACGGCTCCGCTCCCGGGGCCGCATGCGGTTCGGCAGCCAAGGGCTGCAAAGCAGCCGCCCTCCAGGACCTTGACGTCGACCTAGGCACCTACAACGAGTTCGTCATCGGAACGCCCACCTGATGGTGCACCATAGCTCCCGCGGCGCTTACCCTCCTACATGGCAGCGCCGCCGCCCTCGCCAGCAAGCGCGTGAGCTGCTTCATGACCAACGGCAGCTGGCCCGGCCGCATCATCGACAACATGGAGCGCATGCTGGCGGAAAGAGACCTGGGTCCCAGCCTGGAGGTGCAGTTCGACAACCTGGGCGGCCCTGAGCAGCAGACCCCATATCCAAGGTGGACGCCTGCATTGGGAAGCTGTAGGGGGCACCATATGCGCAAGATATCCGACATCATCCGCACCACCGCCGACGTGCGCGGCATGGACCCCAAGCAGCTTGAGGTGCTTTCGGCCTACGAGGCCTTCACCGAGACCATGTCCGCAACGACTGCTTGGTCATGGACGCCCTCATGGAGCCCGGCGCCCGCTGCCGGCACGCCGGTGGACGCATGCGGCCCCGCGAGGACTGGTTCGAGGAAATTGAAAGCGGTTCCATGCGCTACCACGGGGCCGACATCGTCGAGGTGTCGGTAACGCTCGACGACGACTGAGCCGTCGTGAACCCCGTCGTGAAGATCAACACCGACATCTGAGGCATGAGCAAGACCTAGACCATGAGCATCACTACGCACATGCACCGCGTTGACGGCAGATGGCTCTACTCCGAGGAAATCCGCTACTCGCCTTCTCGTAATCAATCGGGCAATCTTCAATTCGGATTTACGGTACGACAATATTCGGATTTGTGTTGGTCATTTATTCGGATTCTTGGCGGCTCGAGCGCCCTCTCACGGCGAGTCAGCCTTTCCTTGACGCGCAACCTCTGCCAGTCAGCCACGCAGGCGACGCTCGCCTGCGACGTGTACAACCTCGCCGTCCTCACCGGCATGGGAGAAGTCGCCTACCGACGCGCTGACGGCATCTACGTGATACCCATTCGCGCCTTGGGGGCCTGAGTTTGGGCGTCGGGCAGTGCTTCCCTATGCCACCTGGTGCTTGCTGAAGCTACGAGCGGCGAACGCTGAGCCGCCGACGAACAGGACCATGTAGAGGATTGCGATCATGACAGGGTATTCGACGACGACCGAGCCGAGCGAATAGGACACCATGTCGAACAGGTTGTACGGGTTCAAGGCGTTGCAGGGGAATAGAAACATCACGTGATTCACCAGATTGTCGTGGAGGTTCGGAACATAAAGCGGAAGCATGACAATTGCCACGCAAGCAGCCAAGATGCCCATGGAGGATTTCATGCGGGCCGAAAGAGCAAGCGTCAGCCCCAAAAGCCCGAGCACGGCAAGGTATCCCACAAGGCAGCAGATAAGCGACGCCGCCAGGAGGCTTAAGTCGTAGGTGCAGGTCAGCATGATGATTTGCATGTGCAGCCCGGCTCCGCCCGCGCCGAAGAACACGAGCGGCACGATGAGCAGCGCAAGCGCCATGAGCCAGTAGATGCCGCTCGAAACAATAACAGCCGCGATGACCTTGGCTTTCCCTAGGTGTGATTTCCCGAGCTTCGCCGAGAGCAGCACCGCATCGGTCTTTTCCCGATACTCGACGTTGAACGTCGAGGCGCAGGCGATGACAACGGCAAGGAGCGCGAAGAGGAGGTATTGCGCCAGATAGAGGAAGTCTGTCCATCCACCTGCGTATCCGTACTCGACAGGGGCAGAGACGCTGTTGGCCTTGTCTGTCCAGAAGGCCTTTTCAGCATCGGTGTAGGTGAAAGCTCCTTCTGCGTCCTCAAGCTGGGAGGCGATGCTTGAGCGCACCTGCCCGTAGAGATCGACCGTCTCTGAGGTGTCGACAGCGGCGGCGACGGATCGAGGCGTCTGGTGGCCAACCATCCAAGGGCGCGTCAAAAGGGTCAGATATGAGCCGTGCGTCGCGTTGAACTGCCAACACTCTGCGGCTTTCTCGCTTGCAGCCGCATCACCCGGGACGGTCCGGTATTCGTCCTTCACTTCGCCCTCGTCGTCAAGGAACGTCTTGTATTCGCGAAGGGCCTCAGTTGCGCGCTCGTTGGTGATGGGTCCCGCAAGTGCATCGGCGTTCGCCTTCATCTGCGCGATGGCCGCCGTACCGGCCAGGTCTCCGTCCACCTGGTTGGGATCGGACGCGCGTTGCTGGACGATGTTGAGGCAGAGGATGGCGCACAGAATGGCGAGGATGACGCCGAAGGAGACCTGCGCAACGCGTCTCGAGCAGATCTTCTTGATCTCGAACCTGATCAGGCTACCCATGATATGCCTCCTTCTCTTCGGCAGCATCGCCGGATTGCTCGTTGAACAGGTGCAGGTACACATCCTCCAACGTCGGCTCGACGGAGTGGGCCTGAGCGTGGGGGCGAGCCTCTGAGACGAGGCGCACGACAGCCATGCCGCTTCGGTCGTAGTGGAGGCTTCCGACATTCATGCGCGCGGCCATGGCATCGGCTTCCTGCGGAGTAACACGGTATTCCCAAACGCATCCGCGGATGCCTGCGGCAATCTGCTCGACCGTTCCCGTCATGACAAGGGAGCCGGCGCGCATCATGAGGATCTCGTCGGCAATGTATTTGACGTCGGAAACGATATGGGTGGAGAGGACGACGATCTTGTCCTGCGCAAGAGAAGAGATGAGGTTGCGGAAGCGAACGCGCTCCTTGGGATCGAGGCCGGCAGTCGGCTCGTCAAGCACGAGAATCTTCGGATCGTTGATAACCGCCTGCGCGATGCCGAGCCGCTGCTTCATGCCGCCCGAAAACGTTTTGATTTTCTGCTTGGAGACATCCGCGAGGCCGACCATGTCAAGGAGCACCGTTGAACGCTTTCTCGCCGAATGCTTGTCAAGCCCTTTGAGCGCAGCCAGGTAGCGCATGAAGTCAAGGGCGGTGAAATCGGGGTAGTACCCGAAGTCCTGCGGCAGATACCCAAGAAGGCTCCGGTAGTCAGCGCCGAGCTGCTCGATGGGTTTTCCGTTCCACAAAACGCTTCCGGAAGTAGGTTTGAGCACGTCGCATATCATGCGCATGAGGGTGGTTTTTCCGGCTCCGTTAGCACCGAGGAGTCCGTAGACTCCAGGGGCGAAGGCCGCGCTCACGCGATCAACCGCAATGGCCGAGCCGAACTGCCTGGTGAGCCGGTCGAGTGTAAGTTCCATAAGGAGTCCTTTCTGCTTTTGGAGCGTGGTGCTTGGTTCTGAGTCAATTTGCGCCTTAGAAAAGGGTCAGATGCGCCATGCGGGGCGTGCTGTCCTGCGCCACCTGCGAAACGAGCCGCTTCGCCTCTAAGGCCGACAAGGACAAGGCTACGACCAGGGCTAAGAGCCAAACGGCTAGGGAGGCGTCGGCGTACCAGTGCGGAATGATCGCGTCGGAGGCCCAGATTGCCCCTATAGTGCAGATTGCCGCCGCAGCGCACGCTTTGACTCCACGTCCGTGGGTGATGCGCGTCAGATGGAAGCAGATCGCGCAGAAGGCGAAAAACGGCGTCGCAGCATAGAGGAAGACTCTGAACGAATCCCCGCCGGCTATGGCTGGGACAAGGCATACCGCAATCGACATCCAGAGCACGTCGGCAAGCCCGAAGAGGACAAGCCTGCTCACCAGCACTTGCGCGGAGTCATGGCAGCACGATGCCTCCAGTTCGGCCACGTTGTCTTCAAAGCTCTTGAGCACTGACGGCACGGCGATGGCAACGGAGAGCACAGCTGCTATCATCACGACGAGCAGGGCCGACTCGCTTCTGCCGTAAGCGCTTACCATGAGCAGCATCCCGGCAAGCAGCGCTGCCTGCGCCACCCAAGCCAGTGGCCTTATGAAGCGGAGCTGCTCGATGACGAAGCGCCAGAACGGCGTTGCTTCGAGCTGTGCGCTGCTTGCGTGGCTTTCGGCCGCATGTCGCGCGGCCTCTTCTGCGGCCATTGCGACGGCGTGGGCCTTCGCCTCCTCGTCTACGGGAGCGTCGCTGTTTCTGTAATAGCTTCGCAGGCGTTCTTTCGTTGGGGCGTTAATCGGTATCATCTCCCATCATCTTCTTGAGATTGCTGAGCGCACGCTGCTCTATGCGATAGAGCGCAAACCTCGACTTGCTCAAGATCGCGGCAACATCCGCCACCTTGAGGTCCTGCCCGTAGCGAAGCTCTAACACTTCGCGCTCTTCAGCCGGCAGGCGAGAGAGCGCGTCTGCCAAAAGAAGATCTTGCTGAAAGTGCTCCTGCGCCGGATCGGAAATGGTTTCCGCATCGGCTTCGCCAAACGAGCTGACCGGTCGCGCACGTCTTGCGATGTCGATGCAAACGTTTCTGGCACAGGTGTAGAGGTATGCAAGCGGCTTCTCTCTGGAGTCATAGAGGGCGCGGGATTTCGCCAGACGGAGAAAAACCTCCTGCGCGGCATCCTTGGCGTCTTCTGCTGTGGGCAAGCGTCAGCGCTTTGCGCTTCTGCGCGGGCGCGTCACGCTCTCGCGGGGAGGAGATCGGTGCGGGGCGGGTCGGCTTCGCGGCGGACGGCTTCGTGGAGCTTGCGGCGGGTGGCTTCGAGATGGCTCTTCTTGAGCTCGTGCTCCCAGATGTAGACCACCTTCCAGCCGGCTTCCTCGAGGGCGCGCCGCGTGCGCGCGTCGCGCTCGACGTTGCGGTCGAACTTGGCCTGCCAGTACGCCACGTTGCTCTTGGGCTGCGGCAGGTCGCACACAGGACAGCGATGCCAGAAGCACCCCATGACGAAGATCGCGATCTTGCGGCCGGGATACGCGATGTCGGGATGCCCCGGCGCCTTCTTCCAGTCGAGCCGGTAGCCGGGATAGCCCAGCTCGCGCAGCAGGGCGCGCACCTTGAGCTCAGGCGTGGTGTCGCGCCGCTTGTTGCCCTGCATGCACTTGCGCACCGCCGCGCTCGTGGCGGCGGGCGCCTGGCGCAGGATGTCATCGGCTGCGGCCGCATTTACGGGCGGGTGCGGGTCATCAGCTGTGGCTGCTGGCTCGGGCGGACGCACATCATCAGCTGTGGACGCTGGCGCGGACGAACGCGCGTCGGCGGCTGTGGCCGCTGGCTCGGGCGGACGCGCGTCGTCAGCTCCGCCCGCAAGCGCGGGCGCGCCCTCTTCGACCTCGGGTTTTTCCACGCCGCGCTCCTACCGCAGGCCCACGACCGCGTCCAGGACGGCGTCCGCCAGCGCGGCCTTGCTCATGAGCGGCAGCTCGCGCGTGCCTGCCGCGTCGACGAGCCACACCTTGTTGTCGTCGGTGCCGAAGGCGCGGCCCTCCCCCACCTCGTTGGCGACGATGAGGTCAGCGTGCTTGGACGTAAGCTTGCGGCGAGCGTTGCCGAGCACGTCGTCCGTCTCGGCGGCAAAGCCCACCACGAGCTGGTCGGCGCGCTTTTCCCGCGCGAGCGTCGCGAGGACGTCAGGGTTCTCCACGAGCTCGACGGCGCGAAGCGACGCGTCGTCGGCGCCCTTCTTGAGCTTGCGTTCGGCGGGGCAGGCGGGCCGGAAGTCGGCTACCGCCGCCGTGAACACCGCGATGTCAGCGCCTGCGAAAGGCGCGCGCGCCGCGTCGAGCATCTCGCGCGCCGTCTTGACGCGGATCACGTCCACGCCCGCCGGCGCCTCGAGCGCCACCGGCCCCGAGACGAGCGTCACCCGCGCGCCGCGCGCAGCCGCTGCAGCTGCCAACGCGTATCCCGTCTTGCCGCTCGAGTAGTTGGAGAGGTAGCGCACCGCGTCGAGGGGCTCCACGGTCGGGCCGGCCGTCACCATCACGCGCAGGCCCGCCAGGTCGCGCGCGACCGCGCCGGAGGCCGCTGAGCTGGCAGATGCCGACGCGCCAGAAGCCGCTGATTCGCCAACAGCTGCGCACGCTGGTGCCGCCGCGCCTTCGCAGCCGCCCGCCGCACCCGTCGCGCGCGCCTCGCGCAGCGCGTCGAGCGTGGCGCCCACGATGACGTCCACGTCGGCCAGACGCCCGCGACCCACGTCACCGCAGGCCAGGTACCCCTCGCCCGCCTCGATGACGCGCACGCCGCGCCCGCGCAGGCGCGCGAGGTTCTCCTGCGTCGCGGCCGCCTCGTACATGTGCACGTTCATGGCGGGTGCGATCAGAAGCGGCGCAGTAGTGGCGAGGGCCGTGGTGGTGAGCAGGTCGTCGGCGATGCCGCAGGCTATCTTGGCCGCCACGTTGGCCGTGCACGGCGCGACGAGGAACGCGTCGCACTCCTGTGCGAGCGAGACGTGGTGGATGGGGTCGCTCGCGTCGTCGAACAGGCCCACGGCGACGGGCTCGTGCGTGAGGGCGCGGAACGTGGTGGGGCCCACGAACTCGCATGCGTGCTCGGTCATGACCACCTTGCACCGCACGCCCGCCTTCTGCAGGCCGCGCACGACCTCGCAGCTCTTGTAGGCGGCGATGCACCCGGTCACGCCCACCAAAACACACGGTTCGCTCATCGTTCGTCCTTTCGCGCGCTCCTCGCCGCCCCTGCCGCGGGCCTAGTCGAGCGCATCTCCCACGTACGGCGCGAGCACGTGCGCGAGCACGCGCACGTGCGCCTTGCTCTTGTTGAGGCACGGCACGTACGTGAACGCCTCATGCGCCGCAGGCGCCGCAGACGCTCCGGGCGCCGTGTGCGCGCCAGCCCTCTTCGCCACGCGCGCCGCGTCGGCCTTCCCTTCCGCACTCGCGCCGGCCGCGCGCAGCGCCGCCAGATAGCCCGGCTTGAGCTCGCGCTCCACGTCGTAGAGCGTCTCGAGGCAGTCCACCGCGAAGTTCGGGCACACCATGAACACGCGCGAGCGCGCGCCCGACTTCGCCCAGCTCGCAAGCGTCTGAGACGCGAAAGGCGCCAGCCACTCACGCCCCTTGTCGAAGCGGCACTGGTAGGCCACCGTCCAGCGCCTGCGCTCGAGCCCGAGCTCGTTGGCCACGCCCAGGCTCGTCGCGCCCGCCTGGAGCTCGTAGGTGTCGCCGCGCTCGATGTCCGAGAGCGGGATGGAGTGGAACGAGAACAGCAGGCGGTCGTCCGAGTCCACGTCAAAGCCCGCGCGCCTCACCGAGGCCGCGATGGCGCGCAGGTAGACCGGGTCGTCGTGGTAGCTGTCGATGACGGCGACCTCGCCCTTGAAGCGCGCCTTGCGCACCGCGCGCGCCACGCCGTCGGACACCGCGCCCGTGGTGGAGTACGCGCCCTGGGGGTACAGCGGCAGCACCACGAGGGAGTCGCACCCCGAGGCGCGCAGGTCGCGCACCGCGTGGGGCAGGGTGGGCTCGCTGTAGCTCATGGCGAAGCGCACCTCCACGTCAAGCCCGCGCTCGCGGTAGTGCGCCGCGAGCCCCTGGGAGAGGCGCTCGTGCGCGACGATGAGCGGCGAGCCCTCGGGCGTCCAGATGGCCCGGTACTTCTCGGCCGAGGCCACGGCGCGCTTCGGCAGGATGAACAGGTGCAGGATGCACCACCACAGCACGCGGTTCATCGGCGCGATGCGCGGGTCCATGAGGAAGCGCCCCAGATACGCGCGCACCGCCGCCGGCGTGGGCTCCTCGGGCGTCCCCGTGTTCACGAGGAGCACGCCCGTCTTCGCGCACCCGCCCGCGGCAGCGCCCGTGCCCGCCGCGCCCCGCGCCCGCCCGGCACGGCGCCCGCCTGAGCCGATGCTCGCCCCCGCATGCGCCCTGCCCGCGGCCTCAGTCATAGATGACCCCTTCGATCGAGGGCTTCGGCGAGCGCGCCATGAGCGCGGCCACCTCCTCGCCCGCCGCCGTCTTGCCCATGCTGCGCTCCTTCAGGTCGTCGAGCACCGCGGCCAGGTCACGCGGCAGGTTGTCCGCGAAGGAGAGCTCCTCACCCGTCAGGGGGTGCGCAAAGCCCACGCGGAAGGAGTGGAGGAACTGCCGTCTGAGGCCCAGCTGGGCCTCAGGGTCGCGCGGGCCGTTCGCAACGTACACCGGGTCGCCCACGATGGGGTGGCGCGTGTACTGCATGTGCACGCGGATCTGGTGCGTGCGCCCCGTGAACAGCTTGCACTCGATGAGCGTGTAGCCGTCGTCGCGCCGGGCGTGCTCGAAGCGCTCGAGCACCCGAAACGTCGTGATGGCCTCGCGCGCGGAGGGCACGTCGCGCACCGCCATGCGCGTGCGCTCGCTGGCCGCGCGCGCGATGGGCGCGTCGACCATGCCCGTGTCATGCGCCATGACGCCGTGGACGAGCGCGATGTAGCGCCGGTCGATGGCGCGGGCGCGGATGTCGTCCATGAGCGCGAGGCCCGCCTCGTCGGTCTTGGCCGCGAGCATGAGCCCGCTCGTGTCGCGGTCGAGCCGGTGCACGATGCCGAGCCGGTCGTCCTCGCCCTGCACGTTGCACAGGTTCTCGGCCCCGCAGTGGAAGATGAGGGCGTTCACCAACGTGCCGTCGGCATGGTCGACGCTCGGGTGACACACGAGCCCCACCTGCTTCGAGAGCACGATGAGGTCTTCGTCCTCGTAGCGTATGTCCAGGTCGATGGGCTGTCCGTACACGGGAAGCTGCTCGGGCTCCTCGTCGAGCTCGCAGACGACGGCCTCGCCCGCGCTCACCTTGTGCTTCTTCGCCGCAACGCGCCCGCCCACGAGCACGCGCCCCTCCTCGACGGCGCGCGCGGCCGCCGAGCGGCTCGCGTACAGGGCGTGCTCGGCCAGAAGCGCGTCAAGGCGCTTGCCCGCGTCAGCAGCGGTGGCCACATGGCAGACCGAGCGGCTCATGAGCGCTTCTCCTGCCGCCACTCGAGCGCGAGCGCCGCGAACACCAGGACGACGCCGCAGGTCACGCCGATGTCAGCCACGTTGAACACCGGGAAGTCGATGAACACGGGCTCGATGAAGTCCACCACGTACCCTAAGGCGAAGCGGTCGAGCGCGTTGCCGATGCCGCCCGCGAACACGAGCGCGAGCCCGACGTTCATCACCAGCGAGGAGGTGCGCGCCGTGGCCGCGGCGTAGGCCAGGAGCGCGCCGCACACCACGACGGCGAGCACGCCGAGCGCGAAGGTCATGTCGCCGAACATGCCCCACGCGGCGCCCGTGTTGTGAACGAGGCGCAGCTGGAAGACGCCTGCGAAGGGCCCGGCGATGAGCTCGCCGGGCTCATAGGCGTTGAACGCCCGCTTGGAGACGACGTCGAGCGCAAGCCACGCGCACGCCACCGCGCAGAACGCAGCCAGGTTGCGGGCGCGCCGGTTCGTCGGGGCGACGGGGGCTGCCGGAGCCGCAACGGGGGCTGCCGCGCCCGTGGCAGAGCCGCCACCGCCGCCCGCGCCCGCCAGCTCACCCGCGCCCGCGGGGCCCGCT